>JALZUE010000121.1 GCA_023301705.1 Alteromonadaceae bacterium
AGCCTGAGTAAACCCAACCCGTACATATTTCTTCTTCATAATCTTCACTCCACATACCTAGTTTATAGCATGTGTTGCGGCGACCAGTTGAAATCGCAAGCGATTTTAAGACATTAGGAATGGTCAGAAACTAGGTGGGGATCAGCTACTTGCTTACAAGGGCAATTGAAGGGCGGCGATAGGAATATTGTAGCAATGTACCTTTTTCTAGCGTAACAAATTTTGCACGTGTATTAATTTAATCTAACGTTGGACGCGCAACATGCTTGTACCATGCAAAGAATGTGGAAACGAAATTAGTGATAAAGCATATGCTTGTCCTAATTGCGGCAACCCGAACTTGAAATCAAAGCTAGAGGGGGCTGTGAGTTTGGGTATTGCAAAAGCAAAAAGTCTAAATCTTCCCTCAAAGACTAAAGATGTCTCTGCAAAATCAAAAATTAAAATTAAAGAATACAACATTAAGTCACGAGCTGCAGTGGCGAATCACTACACGAAGGTTGATTATGGCCCTACGTACAAACAGCTATCTTCTTTTTTCACTAAACTGTTTATTATATTCTTCACACTCCTTTTGTGTTGGTTGGCTTTTATATACCAACAAGATGCGTGGGTGCCGTTCAATACCATTGAAGGACTGTCCTATACAATTAAGAGGCTATTTATAAATATTCATGTCCTGTTGAATAATCCCATTGCATTAGGCAGTACAATTGCGATGCTTGCTGGAACCCTGATTATACCTATTGGCTTGGGGGTCCTTATTGCTAAAGTAGGTGGTGCAAAAAAACCAAAGTACTATGGTTTTCTTTTAGGCTGCTATTTAATATTCCCTATTCTTCTAATTATTATGACAAGTAACGAAGGTTTTTTGAAAGCGGAGAATTCACATATTGCAAGTTCTTCTGTTTCAAAGGCGCCTTCATTGAGTGCAAAAGGTGCGCTCTCTGAGGAATTAACAGTTGGATCATGTCCGTCAAAAATTATTATTGAACGAACGGGGGAATGGGGTCCCCTTTCAAATGATTTAGAAGTAGTTAGAAACTTGCAGAGCAATCCCAATCGGACCAATTCGGTAGCGGCAGCCTACGTTACTGCAGATACGGGTATGGAAGTTGTTGTTCTTTCACTTCTGGGGCTAGAAAAATTTCAAGGAGACATTAAGGAAAGTGATTTTAACGACATTCGTTCAGAAATGAAAAAAGCCTTTAAAGAGCCTTCGCTAGAGATGAAAAGCAAAATTAACAAGGTTATAGAGGGCAATCTCTCTGAAACTGGAGCGGCAGGTTCCCATTTCAGTTATGAGGTCGCAACGTCGAGCCCAGGAATGTTCATTGGTTCTGCAATAACAGAAATGGATATTCAAGGCTCGGAAACACAGTTATATGAGACTGCCATGAAGATGCAGCACATTCGCGGTTGTGTCGTTCAGGCTAACTTCTCCATCGCTGTTTCAGAAGGTTCCAGAGATCGTTTAGATCAAGGAATTTCTGATTTCGTTATGAGGTAAGGAGTTGTTCCGCATACAGCCTGATGTAGTCACACCTAAATGGATGATGATTTGGACGCTAACCTTACAAATTTAGCGTCGAACTTTAATATCATTACGCCAAGTGAAACGTTGGCGTCAGCGGCATAAACTCGACGTTTTAAGCATCTCAACTAATCACCACTATTTCGAGATTTTACGACATAAGCGAGCGACCCCTCTGGCTCTCGCCAGTGGGACCCGCGAGCGTAGACAGGCGCCAAGCGGCCCTTGGCTCGTCCCTTGAGGGCGAAGCTCAAAGGCTGCGCAGGCCCGCAGCCCGCCGCCGCTTAGAGCGCGAGCCGAGTCAGCCTCGGCTGTAGGTCGGGATGAGCGGCGCGTGATCGGCCTTGTGGATTTTAAAGAAAATCACTGAACAAGCGTGTGACGGGATGCGGAACAGTTCGCTGACAAGCGAACGCCTGATATAGGCCCGCGATAGCGGGATGCGTCAGGGATAGACGCCGTATGGCCAAGACCGCAAAGCGGGCTTGGTTCACGATAGCCCGGCCCAAAGCGCAGCGGCGGGAGACGCCCAACGCCTTAACCTTTGCTTGAAAATAACGTGGGCCCAGAGGCAAGAGTCGTCTCACAAAACCCTATGACCTTTTCACGATCATCATATGTCAGAATATTATGAAAAGCGCTTAGTAATCGAACTTGCTGCTGCGCCTCTAATTCAAGTTCATCCTTTTGTTTCATCTCGCCCTCCATTGTCGCGCAACTATGATTTCAATACATAAATCATGTAAAGCCTACCATATTCTGTTAATTATCTGAATTTAAGATAATCTAAAAAGCAGATTACCTGATGCCCCCTCGACTTTGTCCAGAGGGTAACTTGAGTAAAACACTAGGAACATCACGCCATAGGGCGCTTATCGCGTTTCTAACAGCCAAGCGTAAAGACGCCGGGCTGAGCCAAACAGACTTGGCTAAAGCTCTGGGCGAATATCAATCCTTCGTCGCCCGTATGGAAAGCGGCCAAAGACGCGTCGATGTTATCGAGTATGAAAACCTCGCCCGTATCCTAAAGTTCGACGTGCATGAGTTTTTTACGTCGGACGATTTGCTCAAATAACAAAACCACTACCCTGGTTTTATTTAAAAATGGCACATTACTCTGTTGAGGCAAGCTGTTCACTTTATGTAGACATCGGCTCTGTTTGAGTTCGTAACTTGAGCATGATCAAAAATTCGTATTTATCTTCGTGTTCACGCATGGGTCTGCCACATTTAGTCCCAAATCGGAAAGCTGCCTCATTTACAATTCAGGATGGTAGTTATATGGTTCGCTAATCCAAAAAGAAACTTATGTAATGAAAAATTTTAAAGAGAAAAAGAACTTACAATGACCCCAAATCCGATGATTATCTTCAATACCGGCTGGATGAAAAACTACAAAGGCTATGATGATGAAGATCCCCTGCTTAACGGAGGTAAAGAACCTCAAAAGGACGGGCATGGCGGTGAGGTTTGGAATTTTAAGGCGGAAAAGGGTTTCTGTTATGGGTATGTAATGACCAAGGGTTTTTCTGGCGTTGACTTAAGCAGAGTTTCAAATATTCAAAAATGGGCAAAGGAAGACAAGCTGAAAGATGTAGATATAATCTTCACGGCGACCCCCTCGGAAGGATCAAAACATATCATTGGATGGTACAGAGGCGCGACGCTTTATCACAAACATTATAAATCCAGGTCTGCTTCTTCCGGTAATAAGAGAGACGAAATTTACTACTTAACGAAAACACGCTCAGCGAATGCAAAACTTTTAGAAGTCGATGAAAGAATCTTCCTAATGCCAAAAGGGAAAGATTTACCTGGACAAAACCAGGTTTTTTATCTCGACACCGACTCGCGTAAGGACCTGAAGCGAAAGATTTTAAACTACATAGATTCTCATAGCCAGACTGGCATCCAAAGTTCGGATAAGTTGCTTGATGATATTAATGATATCAATAACGATAAAACACTAATGAAAACGGAGCGTAAGTCGTTTATTGCGGCGCGCATAGGGCAAGGGGCGTTTAGGAAAGCTCTTGATCATCGCTGGAAAGGTAAGTGTGCCCTTACAGGCTTACAGACTCGTTCACTGCTAAGAGCCTCACACATAAAACCTTGGAGGGATTCAGATAATAAGGAGAAGTTAGACCCCAATAACGGCATTTTATTATCAGCTAACGTTGATGCCTTGTTTGACATTGGACTGGTGACTTTTCTTGACACAGGCGAGTTACAATATTCCAGACTTCTTGAAAAATATACTATTTCACAGCTTGAGTTGCCAAACAAAATAGAAAAGAAATTTAAAAAATCGGAGAAAGCTTTTTTAAAACACCACAGGGAAACAATATTTAAAATTTAATAAGCAGTTACACGTTTAATATTGATAAATCTTCCTAACTCACAATATCACAGAAGAAATTGATCTGCTCCATTTGCTTCAAACTGTTCACATGCGTTTGCGCCAGTTTCGGATTGCCCACAACAATGGCCAAAGCCTGCGCCCGCGATATAGCCACATTCAGCCTGTTTTTCGAAAACAGAAAATCGATACCGCGCGGACTGTCTGCGGCATCTGAGGCGCACATGGACAGAATAACGATAGGCGCTTCTTGGCCTTGGAATTTGTCGATGCTGCCTATTTTGGCATCCTCCCCCAATGCAGCGCGCAATAAATTGACCTGATAATTATAAGGCGCAACAAATAGAATGTCGTCCCAACTAATACGCCGCGCCGTTCCATCAGGGTCCGGCCAATAAGAACTGCCGATAAGCTCATTGGCTATAGCTGTAATTTGCACTACTTCCTCAGGACTGCCTTGCGTATTTCCCTCATGGAAGACAGGGACAAAGCAGACACCTGATTGCTGCGTAATTAGCGGCCCTGCCGTCTGCACAACATGCTTATGGGTACAAGCATCAGAAGAGAGCTTACCTTCATAGACTTGCCGTGAAATCAACTCACAGACGTCGGGGTGCATCCGAAACGTCTTGGGCAGGAAGACACCAATATCAGACGGGATGGTGGCGTGATCTTCAAGTAAGTAATCCAAAATAGACATCCCGCTCTCGCCTGGGTGCGTGCCTTGTATTGGTTGACCAAGCTGCATCTGATCACCCATGAGGATAATGTTGCTGCTGGACTGGCTCATGCCGATCATATTGGCGACAGAGACTTGTCCCGCCTCATCAATGAACAGATAGTCGAAACTGTCTTTGACATGTTCATTACTAAAGGCCCACGCCGTACCGCCAAAGCAACAGGCATCCTGTGGCGTAAATTTTGCGACGCTGGCCACATAGCTCACATTATCTCTATCGAAGATAACATCTTCCTTGTCACCGCCCGCTTTGATTATGCTGCACTCAATATTCTCGTCTTCGACATATTCCGCGACACCCTTCATCAGGTTGATAATCGCCTTATGACTATTGGAAGACACACCCACCCGTTTACCTTGGCGAAGTAGCTCACCTATAATATGTTTAGCCGTATAGGTTTTCCCAGCGCCGGGCGGCCCTTGAATACACAGATAGCTATTATCTAAACTCGTCGCTGCCTGAATGATTTCAGTCATAAAGTCGGTATCGGCTTTGATAATATCACCGTCAGGAGTGCCTGTTATGCGAGGCCGAGACCGCGTTAAAAAATCAACAATCGCGCAAGGCTTAAAATCAGTTTCCAGTAAGCTCTCGATCACAGTTTTAATCGCCGCTGGAATAGGTTTAGGCCCAACAAATTCGTCTGGCAGAATGTTCAGCCTATTCGGCAAAGCTTCTTTATAGGAAAAGGATATGAGTCCCGCGTCAGGGTCATATTCCTCTTTCTTAATTTTCATTCCGTCTTCACCGAGTACATAAAATGTCTTACCAGAGCCTTTGAAGGGCTGATCCGTATCGTAAGAGTATTCGTAGATGTAATTGCGTGACCGTGGCGTTCGAAGATACGGTTCAGTTGAGGTACTTATAAGACCTGCAAGACAGTCCATGTCATCAAAGAACTCAAGCTCCGTCCACCCTAGCCGCTCAAAGAGACGCCACCACGTTGGCTTATTCTCCCGTTTATGAAACTCTAACGACCATGCTAAAACCTCTAACAGCGCCGCGCGTTTCACATCAGCTTCCGCTTCAGACGCTTCCAATAGACGGTCTCGCAATTGGGTGATTTCAGTCGCCTCATCAGGCACCTCTTTCTCGCCAACGCCATCAGGCACAAGATAGGCAATCTTATGCTTAGCTTGTTCCTCGCGCAGCCAAACGGTCAGTTCCTGTGTGCTATCGCAATCATCAATATTATAATCCCGAATAGAATTGAGAACCTCGGAGGTTTCATACGTCAGGCCATCTGGGTCTTCACGCCAGTTTTCATAAACAACAATACTTTCGCCGCCTGAGGCCACATCAGTCTCTCGGGCGGGGCGGTAAATATGCTCTACATTTTTAATGGAGTAACGCGCTTCGCCAATCATAATACCGTGGCGCACCACATTATATAGATCAACGAAGACGTTATTGCGCAGAAGGTTATCGACCTTCTCCTCACACACGCCGTAGCGGCCCATGAGCTTGCGTATGACCGCAATTTCATAATTAGCATAATGATAGACATGCATAGTCGGGTCCTCGAGCCATAACCCGTAAATCCAATCAATGAACTCTATGAATATCGTTTTCTCTTGCCTGGAATCATGCGCCCAAAACTCTTTGAACTGTTTCGTTCCGCTCTTATCAAAATAAGTATTGCCCCAGAGATACTCGAGCCCGCCTTCAATATGTGGATAGCCCTCAATATCAAAAAAGACATCATTCCCGCTATGGGGTGGGAGTATGGCTAGGCCGCGCTGCGTGCCCGCTTCATGTGGCAGGATAATATAGTCAGGTTTATCCTTACCTCTCGACGCGATTTGCAATTTCGCCTGGGCTTTAGAGCGCGCAAACACATCCCCGCTCATATTGGGAATACTCGTAAGCACGCTGTCTGCTAAAGCCTGCACCGTTGAGATGCCGGCTTTCTCTAAATTCTTGACCTGTGAGCGAGAGACATTGGCCACAAGGGAGAGATGATCGCGCTCAACAAGCTGCCGATGGGCTAGGTCACTCCAACGGCCATAGCTCTTACTGACATTCGGGTCCGGCAAGCCTTGCGGTGGCGCCGCATGAAACGCTAAAAAAGCTGATTTCAGATTCTGAAAATAAGCAAAATAATTATCAACATTCAGCCTCGCCTCAGTCTCATCGCCTAAGACGATAACCATCTGCTTGGGTCTTACCCCCTGAATGGCTTCAAGCATTTCAATATAGCTGCACAGCTGTACCGCAAAATAAGGTTTCAGGTTTTTGGAGAGCTTGGTGTCCCAGACCTCATAGTGATAAGCACCAAAGTTAGAGGCCCCAGGCACCCGAACAAGATAATCTGTAAACCCACCAAATTGATCCAAAGACAGATAGCCTTGCGTGATCACCTCTTGCCCAGCTTTCATCGCCTCCAGCGTTGCATCAAAGGTCTGTTGCGGCGTGGCACGCTTAGTCTCTAGCACATCCTTCCCCAGCACCTTAAGACGCTCAGTAAACGCACCCTCATGCGCATAGCCCTTATTTTGCAGGTTCGCGAGAACCACATCTTGAGCATCCATCAGCTCAGCAATAGAAGCATCTTCAAGCTTTAACCGCTCCATCGCAGAGGCGTATTCTGACTCCATGAAGGTAATCAGGTCTGATGGAGAGAAAGTTAACTTACCTTTTATGTAATACATTGACGGCCCTCTGCGAGATAATCCTCTTGCACTTGTACACTAACCGAAGTGCTTTTCTCTATGGCAGTTGGGACACAATGCTTCAGCATTTTTCACGATGTCGTCTCCGCCATCAGCTAAACGCTTGATGTGATGCACCTCAAGGTAAGGGCGCCCATCACGTTTTCTTATGAAGGGTGCATTCTCTTTACAAGATTCACATTTGCCTTCTGCGCGTTCAAGAACTTCTGCAACTACATCTGGATTTCGGATATAGACAGTAGTGGATGTCGTTCTGCTTTCAGGCTTTTTCTTTGCTTTGCTTTGCTTTGCTTTGCTTTGCTTTGCTTTGCTTTGCTTTGCTTTGCTTTGCTTTGCTTTGCTTTGCTTTGCGAAGACGCTTTCTTCTTTCTTCACTTGTGTCTTGTAAAGAATTTTTTACTTCATGGTCAAAATTATCAATAAATAAAGAGACATCATCCCATTTGAAAACTGCATGCGAAATTTGTTTTGAGGCATTAATGAGCGCTTTCTGAATCTCGCTTGGGATTGAAACTTCGAGTCCACTGGTAACTTTAAGAATTTGCTTCGCTCTATATTTTCCTGCTGAAATACTAAAAAGGTACTCTTTACCATCTTCAAAATATCCAAGCCTTTTGATTTCGGCAGGAATGTCAAAGAGAGCAAATGTCTTACGATCTAAATTCTTACTCCATGACACCATAATGCTATTCCTGTTTAATGTTTGAAGAATTGTGGGAGTGAAAAACTCATTAAATTCACTCGGCTGAGTTTTAATTCCTCATTGAGCGCCCGTCCAACAAATCGACATCATATCTTGCTAAATTTACTTCCAAATTAAATTGGAAATATCAAAAAGTAACCTTTGGCGTTGCTCAAGCTCATCTGAGCCAAATTTGTCGTAATGCATAAAGGTAAGACTTGTTTCTTCCATGAAGCCTTCGAAATCCTTTTTGGATTTGTAACTGTCTTCACGAAGAGTTTCGTTCCAGTGGAGAGTTTTGGCATAGGATTTTAGTTTATTTGAATAAATTTCATTGTTGCTAGAAATATTGTCCCTACCTTTTAATAGTAGGACGCCGCCAAGTTTATTCCGCTCTGCTTGAAAACGTTCTTCGTCGTTATCAAAAATGGAAAGGTTTTCCGCATTATTGGAGAGAATATGCTCAATATGAAATCCGTTCACAGTTCCAGTTTTCGTCACCAAATCGCCGAATTCCTGCATCTCGTTTGTACTGGTTCCTTGCGCAATATATCTATCAATTCTTGCAAAGAAATAGCGCGTGAAACGAGAGGGAATGTCGGTAATAGAAGTGTTCTTAAATTGGCCAAAGTCGAAGACATTCGTAACGTCGGCTCCCCTTCGTTTGGCTAGAAGCTCGGTTAGTTTCTTGCTGAACACTGAAGAAATTTCATCAGCTGTTTTTTCACGTAGAGAAACTGAGATTTCAAAAATAGCATCGCCAAACTCGTTACTATCATAGGAACGTTGCAATCTTAAAAGTGAGAAGAGTCGATCAATATTGTAAGGAATTAATTTGAGTTTTTCATCCTCTTCAGGGTCATCAACCGAACATGCAGAGAGCATGAGAAGAAACTGACTATCCATTTCATTAAGGCGATTGTAGTATATAGCCTCAAAGCCTTTCTCTTCCGATTTCGACAGCCGCCATATCCTGTCATATAGTTTGGAATAATATGAAAGGTCATTGTTTAGAAATTCCTTTACACGTCCGGGGTTTCGTTCGAGCTCTAATTTTTCGTTGAGGTCCTGCTTAAACATTTCACGATGGTAGTCGCTATCAAAACGTTGCCCAGCTTTTCTATTGTCCGCAAATTTGGCTTTGAGAAAATAAACGAAAAACGAGTCAATCTCATCAACCCTATGGTTGTTTACGCGTGTAACGCAAGACTCCCACTTTTCATTGTAATTATCCGAGTCTAGCTCGATCTTCTCAATCTGACCTAAAAGCTTTCCTTTAAGTATTTCATAGGGCCGTAAGCGTACACCACGGTCATTGATAACTTCAAAAACCATTGGCACATCTGTTTGTTCTACGGACAGATTGATCAGAACAAGTCGCCGTAAGAAGAAAAATACAAATGTTTCAAACTTATGGGAACTGTCAAATTTTTGTTCCAAATAGTTATCAACCAAGTTGAAATTTCTTTTCATATTGACAGCTGTTATCCCGCTCTCGGTCGGGATATCTTCTAATCCCTTATATAGAGCCTCAAGCGTATCGATGTGATGCTCATGGTTCATCCAAAACTGTGTCTGGAATCCTGCTTGTCCAGCTATTTTGCTGCTTATCCAGCCATCAAGTTTAGAGTTATGCTTTTTTGCTAGATGGAAAAGGCTTATTAAAACAAGCGTTAAAGTCGTCAAGCGCTGCTGACCATCCACGACATAAACCCGACCGTCAATCGTGTTGGTAACGTAGGTGTTTAAATAGTACCATGGGTATTTAGCGGACACTGTCTCGGGGTTTGGATCGAGACTTTTATTCTGTTCATACGTAGCATCAAATCCATAGAAAATGTCGTCTAGCAATCGACGGACAGGTTCGTCATTCCATTTGTAATCACGTTGATAGAAATCGATATAATATGCAGTGGTTCCAAATAGTTTATCAATACTTTGTTTGTCTGGCGTAATATCCATTTAAATACCCTCTGTGTAATGCTGAGAAAGTCACTGTCATTTAATCAATCCAAACATTCGTTTTACGTAACCGGCGCTTTCTTGGAAGAATATATGCCTTGCCGCAAAATCATTTTCAGACATGCCCCCGTCCCATTTACGGACGACATGGTAAGGCGTTACTGAAACAATAAATGAGTTTAAAATCATTTCCTTGTCACCCAGTTGTTGCTCGACTGTTTTAATCGTTTGGAAAAACCTGATTTTTGGATCATTGGAATCAAGGTTTCGAATGCCTTTGGGGTCCACAAACGAGACATATTGTTTCTTGCCATCGAGCAACCACACAACAAAATCGGGATAGAAGTTTCCTGCCTCGAAAAAACCTACCCCGCGACCCTTGCTCATGTTTCGGAGCAAGTATAGCTCCTTGCCTTCAAAGAAGGTTTGAGACTGAGTGTAGAAAGTTCGCAAATCCTCTATGAAAGTCTTTTCGCCTTTATTGAGTGCAACAGGCTTAATTTGAATGTCGCCACCTTCGGCATAAAGAAGCGGTTGATATAAATGATTTTCGAAGAATAGAGCCCTACCTTGTCCAAATGATAGATCAGCGGTAGGCATAGTGCCGCTTTCAATCTTAGCTTTGATGGCGTGAAGCTGTTTGATGATTTGTTGCTGTGAACGGTCAATCATAACCTTGTATTCAGAGATAAAATTTGGATCATCTGCTTCCAAGATGCGAATCTCTCTATGAGGTGCTTCCCACTCATCCTTGCAGGTTTTATAAAACCTATCGCAATATTTTCTCAGTAGGTCAGCCCCAATATTCTGCCACATTAAAATTCTAGCAAAACTATCAAACGCAAGTTCGTCTTTAGGAATTAAAATTTCATACCAACTATGATCTTCAAGAATTTCTTGAATTTGTTTCTTGGAAATATTCAAATTGAACCAAGAGCGCTCGTTCTTAAATGTTTGCAAATCAAAAAATAATTTATCAAAGTCCAAGAAAGCAATATGGTCACTGGTGAACCAACCGGAATATTTCATTGCTTGAGATTGCTCTGTGCGTATCTCCTTGGCAATTTGCGCCTGTATTCTGGGATAGCAATCTAGCGTGACCTTATATTTAGTAACGTCATCCCGCAATTTTAAGTCAGGTTTGTCGCCTTGGCGTTTGAAATCTAAACCTTGCTTTAATCGGACCGTTTTCAGCTTCTGAGTGCCTAGGTTCGAAATCGCCGGAATAAAAATTTCTTCGAGCGTGTCCTCTGTGGGAACGCCTTCTTCCTCAAGATAGGCTTTAAACTGCTGCATATAATCGGCGCGGATACCAAAAATATTAAGTGTCTCTAACTGCGTTAAATATTGATTGTAGGGCACGCCTTCTTCGCGCAAGGCACTATGGCGTTTAAGTGAGCCATCCAGTCCCTTTAGTCGAACACCGCGTCCAAACAACTGAATGATCTGGGAGCCTTCACTTTTACCAACATTCATCAGGCCCATCGTACTCACGCGCCAGCTACTCCAGCCTTCAGTGAACTTTTTCGAGCCGATGAGAATATTGATGGTTGAACCATCTTTATTAATTCCATGAAAAAGAGATTCAGAGAAGTTTTTTTCCGTAACGACCAAAGCATCATGCACATCACAAAGTTTAGCCAGCTTGGATGTGTCGCCAACATTGATGACGCCGAAGGGTTCGTTTTCACCTAGCCGTAACGCAATTTCGCCGTCCGCGCCTTTAATATCCTCGACATGCAAAATAGCTCCGCCGTTCGCATTAAAAACTTCATTCATAATACCATTATATATGTCTTCTGGCGTTTGCATGTGATCGACAAGAAATGGGAACATGTTTGCGAATATATCCTGCCCATTGGTTGATAGCAGACTTGTGTCTCCGCTAATCGCTTTTGCAATACGGTTTAAGACATCTGTTTTATTAGCGCTTGCTGTAAATCGAGCCATAAAAAGTAAAATGTCGACGACATCAGAAACCTGCCTTTTATTTTGGGTGCGCACGGCGTTTACGCTGCTGCCGACAAAAATCCAAAGCGGGTCTTCGATGTTGAATTGTTTGACCTTTGATCGAGGGTCTTTGAACAAAACCTTTTGTTGATAAAAAGAGAGCAAACACGCCGTTAGGTAAAGTTCGCGAATAACGTCATCGCCATCGTCACCAAGGTTCAAAATACGGTAGTCTTTGCCATATCCATCGCCATAGAAATAACGATAAGAATAGTCGAACAATATAGACTTAGCATATTCCTGCATAAGCGGGATGTTCCCGGAAACAGCCTGACCAAGGGTCGCGGAGTATTCAAATGTAAACCCTGTGGCCGCGAGACGTTTACGTGATTTGCTCCACACATTACCGCTGGAGCCTCTGTGTCCTTCATCAACAAGAACAAGGTTATTGGATTCAAACGCATCCATGGCGACGGTTTTGTCACCGTCTTTTTCAGTAAGTTTCGTGATCTCAATGATCTCGACAGCTTGTCCTGTGAACAGAGACATGCCTTGTTTTGAAAACATGTCAGCCTGAATACCAGACATCTCAAACTCGCCTTTGTGTTGTTTGGACAATCCTTCATTCGGGGTGACCAGTAAAATGCGGTTAAGCTCTTTGGTGCGTCCCGCTTTGGCAAGGTGATGCAAATATTGTTTAATATTCATATGCATTAAAAGAGTTTTACCTGAGCCGGTCGCGCTCCAGAAAGCGACTTTACGTAAATCATCCACCTCGAAGGGTTTTACTTTGTCTGCATCGCCAAGAGGGGTGTTGAATTTTGTAACGTGGATATTAAGCGCGGTTAGCAAACCCTCACGCGCATTCATGTATCGGTCGAGATAAACTTCCGTAAACAAGAGCGCGATATACTGAAAATATTTCCATCCAATCGGTGCGGCACGCTTACCTTGAATAGCCAGCGTATGCCCGACGATATTTTGGTCATAGCCAAGCAATGTGTCGGCATCCAGCTCCGCGCCGGTTAACGGTAAAGCCTGCAAAAGGGCATGATGGAATTTGGAAACGCGGTCTTCGGTCAAACCCTCATTCTCAGACTTGTTCATGTAAATGGACAAGTCCTCAAATCGCTCCAGCCCAAAGAGGCTAAGGATATATTGGTTTAGAACGAGGCGCTGTGCGAAAGGAAGCGTGGGTTTCTTTGCCATGCCGCTTACACGTCCTGCACATCAAACATAAGGCGCGAAAATTCGGCTTCAATCAGGCGGACCTTCCAAAGATCACCATCGACTTTTAGGTTTTCAATATTGTTATCGCCATTGACGTAAATAGCATCGAATTCAAAATCTTTTGAAGAATAGCGCTTTCCGAACCATGCCTCCAAAGCAATACTGTCAACATCATTTACATTACGCCATATCACAAGGCAGTTCTCGCCTAAGCTATTTGTTCCGACAACCGTAACAATTCCATTTTTATCACGATCAACAGTACGGATGGTTAGGCCAAGCAAGTAGTTGAAGGTCTCAATCAAATCCACGTTGATCAACTGAGTGTCGTCGTCACGTGTAATGCGAAGTTGATAAGCGAAGGGATCAGAAAAGCTATCAATATTAAGTAAGGATGGAGATCCCTTGGTCTCTATTTCCATCATATAGCCGAGCATGTATTGTTCGTTTAGTGTTTGGTTTTTAGCGAGCAAAGCCCCTTGTTTTTCTGTTTTAGTGATCGTTAAATTGTCGAGAGCGTCTTCATATTGTTCAAGCGCCATGTACTTTAATATTTGAGATACACCATCGCGAGAAACGGGCTTTCCATCTTTCCAATTTGAGGAATATGAAGCTTTTTGTACCCTTGGCTTGGTTACCTTATGAAAGTATTCGCCCATTTCAACTAAGGCATATTTTCGTTTCTTATCTGATTTTCGATTGATATTTATGACCGCATGCCCTGTCGTTCCAGAACCACCAAAGTAATCCAGAATTAAGGGGTTTTCAGAGTGATCTGTGCTTATAGAAATTGCTCTTTCAACTGTATTTATTGATTTTGGGAAGTCGAAGAGTTTATCTCCTAACATATTTATAAGCAGAGTGTTTCCGTAACTTCCGGCGTCAAATTCACCTCCACTCCAAACTGTCTTGGGTACTGTTTCTTCATGGGTTACGAATAAATCAAGCTCCCCATCTTTTTCCAAAGCCACTATCCGTGAGAGGTTTTGGTTTATCGAATCCAATCCAAAGTTCCATCGGCGTTCAACACCATCTTGGTCAATTGGCCAAATGGCAACCTCGTCATTTTTTTCTGGCGTATTTTTTGATGCGGGGTGGAAGTCGTCACTGGGCACAGTGCCAATTCTGGTAATTTTATTGCCTTTAACATATATAGGGTAGAAAGAAGGTCGACGCTCAACACGCAAGGACTTTGCCCCCCACCTTCTCATTTTCCTTGGTTTTTCATTCTTCTCCAGTGTTCGTGCAATGCAATTCGAGACATCAGCAGGGGTTACAAAAAGCGCATATTCATGGACTCTGTTGAAATCTTTTGTAATTGAACCTTTTGGGTTATGTATAACAGTGACTTTTGTTAATTTGCTGTTTGGAGATGCTGCTTCCAACAGCATAGAAAGATGAACCATCTCTTTATCATCGATAGCTACCGTTTGAACTGCTCGCTCCGTTAGCAAAGCCTTAGATAGAGGCAATCGAGATGCCATCAAAGCAATCCAAGAAGAACTTTGATAATTATTTTTGTAAAGAATGGGCGCTGAGTCTGTGTTGTATGGAGGATCAATGTAAAGGTAATCAACCTTTTCATGATACCTTGCCTGCAACATATTCAATGCTTGAAAATTCTCACTGTTAATCAACAATCCATCCGCCTGTGCGTCCAAATCGTCAAATACGCTTAACAATCGATACTTAAAATCTACATCGAAAAACTTCGTATCAACCAGCAATTTGTCATTAACCTCGAGAAAGTCGACTGATAGCGTTTCAGCATAACTATCCAGCTCATTTATAGCGAATAGCTTTACCCACTCGGCATTTTGCGCTTCATTCACCGCAATAATTGGTAAAAGCTCATTAGCGACATCACTGCCAATAATATAATCCAGCGTCACGCAATAATGCGTTTCCAACACAAATTTTTTCTTGAGCCAAAGCTTTTTCTGAAAGTCTTCTAGCTGCGCAAGGAATTGAATTATTTTGCCTGCGACTTTGCGCATGGCTATGATTTTACCTAAATAGCTTTCGACTTTCGGTGCATCCTCATTCTCAATATCATCCAAATGAAAGATTTCATTTTTGATGTAGAAATCTAACTCGCGACGCAAAAACGTGCCCAAATCTTTATGAATAAAATAATCAAAACTGAATTTGGCTGTGTATTCCGTCAGATACTTTTCAAGGACTGTACGATCTTTTTTCTTATCCGTCGGGGCAAGCTCTAACAGCCCGGAGCTTGAAACCTCGGCCAACGGGCTAAGCGCCCCGACGGCGTCATTATTTAGAGCGTCCTGTTTGCGTTTATCCGTATCAGGGCGATACTCAAATCGAATGATAAGCTCATCGCCGGTGACTTCCGTAGGCGCATCTGCGTGTAAAATAAAGCGGCGCTCTTTTCCTTCTTGTGCTTTATTATTATTGGTCTCCGTCCCGCCTGCGACCACTTCAAACCTTACCCGTTTGTTACCTGACGCCTTGAAGGTAAAGTTTTTTAAATTCTCAGATGTTTTAATGTAATACTGATCGTGGTTCGCCCAGTGAAGCTTTACCTCTTCACCCTCATAAGGGAGGGCGTAAACCCCTTCTTTATAGCGGCGCATGGACATGAAATCGCCGTCGGAATAATATCGTTTAAAGAAGTTATAAAGATCCGAATAAATCTCGTTTTCCAGTTTGTCGACATCAACGGATTGTGTCAGTTTTTGACGAATTTCTTGCACTTTTGGAGAAGTCTCTGGGTCAACGCCTGCTTCTTTCAGGCTTGCAATCATTTTGTTGAGTTCAACCTGCGCGCCCGCCATACCAGCAGGCTGGTAGCCCTCCAGTACTTCGCGGACTTGTGGAAGCAATTGTTCGTCAAGGAACTTTGTGACGTCCTCACGTTTTTGATTCATTACGCGGTAAATGCCAAAATCCAAATCACCCCGATCCAATTGGAACATTTCGCGAAGCTGTTCTTTAAGCTGCTGAAAGGCAAGAGACTCTTTAGGTTTTGTAGTGGCTTCTGTACTCATCATCTGTCTTTCAGTTATATGACTGCCCACTCAATCGTAAAAATATTCTCAGTTTCAACGGTCTGTTGAAGCCGAGCTTGTAAATCATTACGCATTTTGCGGGCTTTGTCCTCAATGGCGTCTTCGACATCATCAAGTTTGTTTCTTAGTTTGCGGCGTTTGCGCGTTAATTCCAATTCTTTTTTTTGTAATTGGGCTTGTTCATCCACGGATTCGGCGACTCTAAGCTGTCGCCCTGTCGCTTTAATAAGTTGCCTTATGTCATTTAGCTCCTTCTCAGCGGCTAAAAGCATGTCATCTGCCCATTTATCTATCCGCAAATGTTCTTCGCGGAAGAATGTATTGTTACGCTCCATGACCCGGTTAAGCGTCGATGTTTTACGACGTTTGGATTCCTCAGCAAGACGCTCTGTTACATCTATCGGTAAAACAGTGTCGTTTCCTTCGTCTCCTGAGCAGATAAATAGCTTCTCACAGGTCTCTTGGTCTAAAACTGTCCCATCACTGTTAATCGCGGTAAAAACGAGCTCCTCGTGACGGTCCAGCGAGTCAATGCAGACTTTTTGTAAAGTCAGCCAGCCTGATTGATTTTTTAGAACGTCCACCATTGATATTTTTGTTGGATGATCCGTGATGTTGAATACGACTTTTTTAGTAGAAAGGTCACTTGTCAGCGCCGTGTCTATGACATGTTCCCCCAAGGGATGAGAAAGCCGATACAAGAAATCTCCGAATACGTTTGGCTTGTCTTTTCGTATCAGATGGTAAACGCCTTTTCTCGCTCCAGAGTAGGGAGGCTTATTTAGTTCAAAAGATAAGGCTTCATCGTTGAAAGATGCGTCACCGCCTAAACAAACCTTTGATGTCTCCCAGAACATGTGCTCAATTTTACCGAGTTGCGACTTCGCGTCATCAAGTCGCATTTTCAATCGTGCGTGAACGTCTTCATCAAAGTTATCGAATAATAGCTTTTTTGTATCCTCAAGCCGTATCTGGATGCTTTCGTCGAGTTCCGACTGCAAGCGATTAAATGCCTCTTCAATTTCGGTATTTGACCGGCAGGTTTCGTAAATCTCAAAGATACGCTTTTCAAAATCAACGCCCGATTCTATTGTGCCTAAAACCTCGTCAGATGCCCCGAAAACACCTTGAAACAAATTGAATTTTTGCTCCAGTAATTGGTGCACACGGATATCTGCATCATTTCTTTGATTGAGAAAATTGATAACGACCACATCATGTTTTTGCCCATAACGATGACAACGACCAATACGCTGTTCAACACGCTGAGGGTTCCAAGGTAAATCATAGTTTACGAGTAGAGAGCAGAATTGAAGGTTTATACCTTCTGCAGCCGCCTCAGTTGCAATCATTATTTCAGACGTATCCCTGAAATTTTCTGTTAGGGCTGTTCGAATATCTACGGATCTTGTCCCTGATGATCTGCCGTTAAGGCTATTCTCTTTTACCCAGTTTTCATAAATGCTCTTGGAGTCCTGATCGTTATTACTGCCGTTAAAGAGCGTGATTTTATCTTTATATCCATGCTCATCCAAAAACGTCTTAAGATAGATTTGCGTACGTCGTGATTCTGTAAAAATCAGCGCTTTTTTATTTGCCCCCATACTCGCCATGCTATCAAAACCGACTTCAAGCGCAGTAAGTAAAGCGTGGGACTTCGTATCTGTTTTGATAGCGTTCGCCATCTTAATGTACCGACTTAGCTCATCAATTTCAGCTTTCAGCTTTTCGTTGTCGATCTCCGGCTCTTCTTCCTCGGATTCCCTGACGTCTTCAATCTCATCCAATGCATCTTCATAAAGGTCATCTGAGAAGATCAAAGCATTCACAAATTCATCGTCATCTTGGGGCAAGTCTTCCAACATGCCTTCAAGTCTCGCTTTCATGGTAGTAAGCGTTCCTGCAACGGCAAATGATGATGATGCAAGTAATTTGCGTATAATCAAAGATGTTAGCTGCCTCTGGCGATGCGGAATTGCAAACGTATTGGCTCGTCCTAAAAAACTCGAAATAGCGTCATAAAGCTCTTGTTCTTCATTCGTTGGAATGAATGGTCGCGTCAGCGCTTTTCTTTCAGTGTAAGGTACATACTCTAAGACCTGAGACCGAAGTGTTCGCTTGCAAAATGGTAACAAGCGAGTTTTTAAATCTGCTAAATCTCCGCCCGAATTGGTGTATTGCGCGCGAAATGACGCTACATCTCCGAACAGCCTATCGTCTATGAGAGTTGCAAGGCCATATAATTCCAAAAGTGAGTTTTGGAGCGGCGTAGCGGTTAGAAGCACCTTCTTGCAATGATCTAGTGCCCACTTAAGGTTTTGGCCAGTTACGTTGCTTGGGCGGTATACGTTTCTTAATTTATGAGCTTCGTCTATCGTTACAATGTCCCAATTTACAGCGCGAACAAGTTCTTTCATCCTGCTTGCGAAATGAAAGGAGCAGATAATCACATTTTTTTTTGACAAAAATGGGTTCTCAGCGCCACGCTTTTGCGCATCCTTGAAAGACCTTGCCTCAAGTACAATGGAAGGCAGATTGAATTTCTCTTGTAACTCTATCGCCCATTGTTTCCGCAAAGAGGCCGGGCAAATGACCAATAGACTTCTCTTCTTTTCAGCCCACTGTTGGCACAGCAAAATACCCGCTTCTATGGTTTTGCCTAGACCTACTTCATCGGCTAAAATCACTCCTTTAGAAATTGGAGAACGGAGCGCAAATAATGCCGCCTCGATTTGGTGAGGGTTAAGATCAACGCAAGAGTCAAAGAGAGAGCGAGACAGTCTTTCAACATCGTCTGCTGTACTGTTCTTTACTATTTCATTTGCAAAATATTTTGCGTGATAATGAGTCATATATAATTGGTATTTTTCACGATGGTTTTTCTCTAACTTTGTTGCATCCAATTTTCAGATGTAAGTAAATTCCCTCCAACGCGTAAATGCACCTTCATCCGTACCTTCTAATGTAAGATGCAAAGCGTTGTAATGTGCCTAAACTGCTTGATAATTAATCATCTTCTCCTACTAAACCAGACGTTTCCGACTCAGGGAAACAAACTTGCAATTTTACAGTGTAGAACAAGTCAGGTTTATAGCAAGATGTAGGCATACGGGCTTTGTAGGAAATCGTCGAAAGTGTTGAGGTCTCAGATATTAACTTCCTGCCTAGCATGCCAATGACCATGAGTGTGCAGCCTTAAAAATTAGCGGCCTCTTTCATCACTTCATCATAGAGATGAGCGTATCGCTCTGTTGATTTGGTGCTCTTATGCCCTAAAAGCTTTCCCACGATAGGCAGAGATAAATTTTGAGAGACAGCCAAGCTTGCATATGTATGTCGCAGATCATGTATCCGCACATCTTCAATCTCGGCAATTGCCCTCAACTTACGCCAAGGTTTTTGTAGGTTGACCAATCTTGAGCCGGTTCGTTGACCAGGAAAAACAAATGGGTTGCCCCGCTTATGAGGTATCGCGTCAATGTAGTCTCTTGCTTTATCGCTTAGCCATATCGTCTTTTTACCTGATTTGGAATCTGGCAGGTTTATTTTACCCTCTTCAAAATCGACATACTCCCACTTCATAGTGAGCACTTCTTGCAGGCGCGCGCCAGTCATTAGCAAAACTCTAAGTGCGTGAACGACTGATGGAGACACTTCATTATTGCGCTCTGCATCAGCTAATACCTTTTCAAGAGCTACCATTTCGTCTTGCGTTAGAAATCGTTCTCGCGGCGTTTCTTTGTATTTGCGTATGTGTTGGGTTGGGTTAGTATTGGCGTCTCGATACTCCCATTCTTCCGCCAAATTGAATATCTTGGATAGCAGAGCCAGTAGCCTATTCGCCTTTATAGGCGTATCTGCGAGGGAGCTGTGAATTTTGACAACATCCTTACTGCGAATTTCGGAGAGTGACTTGCTTCCCAGTCGTGGCTTGATATCTTTTTCTATATAGCGAGTATCATCCTCTATGCTCTTTGGCTTCTTGTGCAGGCGCGCATAATCTTCCAAATACAAGTCACACATCTTGCGCATTGTGATAGATTTTTGCTTTGGCTTATCGTCAATTACCATCTTTCCAAGAGCTGCATCTGATACCATACCTAAAACTATGCGGCGAGCTGCCTCAGCGGTAAGAGACTCTGGGTCTCCAATTTTTCTATTTCTACGACGCCCGTCGGGAGTTCTAAATTTATAGATATAGGATCGCCGACCAGATGGCTGAACTCTGAGTCCAAAACCTTTGACTTCGGTGTCCCAAAGACACATATCTTTTCCAGCCGTGCCCTTGAAGGCACTGACCGTTCGAGATGAAATTTTACCTTTTGCCATAGCTAGCTCCTAAACTTGCCATTCAAATTCAAGGTACCAGCCAGGTACCAATTGCAGAGGATTTGGAGTGCACCCCTGTGAATGGGGGTGTAAGGTAACATAAAGATAACTGAATGAATACAGTCGCTTAGTGAAGCGCAGTGTATTGCGGTGAAGTCTAAACACTGAAATTTGTTTGATTTGCAATCAGGGTGTCCGCGGTTCAAGTCCGTGTGGGGGCACCATTTTCTAGCTTCACAAACTAGATAAGTCACTGAAATCATTATATATTTATCTCGGGTTGTCCCGCGATACTTAGATTTCTACACTTATTGTGCCACAAACTGTGCTACAAATTGTGCTACAACATGCCTGTAATGAAACGGCTTAATCAGTATCTTAAACGCCGGGGAGACCGCTGGAACTACCACAGAAGAGTCCCCGCAGTTTACCAAAGTGTGGACCCACGCGGCGCTATACGTGTTTCACTTGATACGGCGTCCATTCAAATCGCTAGAGCAAGGCGAGATGCCTTAGCAAAAGCTGATGAACTTCTCTGGCGTTCACTTCGTGCAGGAAAACCCACGGCACTTAATAGTTACGAGACTGCGCGGCAGCGCGCTATGTCTCGAGGCTTCGTCTATATCCCTGCTGATGACTTAGCCGTCGAGGCCACTTTAGATGAGATATTGGATAGGCTGAATAAGCTCGATGTGAAGTCCCACACAGCCACATCTGATGCAGACGCCGTGCTGGGGCTAGTAAAACCAACTTCCGTATCAATCACAGAAGCGTTCAAAATCTATTGCGAAAAGATTTGCGCAGCTGATTTGAAAGGCAAATCAGGAACTCAACTTCGGAACTGGACGAAAGTTAAGCGGCGTGCCGTGAATAACTTTGTTGCGATATGTGGTGACCTCCCAATGGATGAAATCACGCGGACCCATGCAAAACAGATTTTTGATTGGTGGAGCGGACGCGTAAACCCAACGGACGGTTCTAAACCACTACACGCCAATTCTGGGAATAAGGACTTTACGAATCTTCGGATACTTTTTGAACGATTTTGGGATTACCAAGGTGATGAAACGCGAGAAAACCCATTTCGTAATCTAAGATTCAAAAATGTTGTCTATAAAGATATTCCAGCTTTTGGGAACGAATGGCTTCAAGACAAAATACTTTCCACAGGCGCACTGGATGATTTAAACTTGGAAGCTAGGTGCATAGTATATGCACTTGTAGAAACAGGGTGCCGTCCAAGTGAAATTGCCAACCTCAAGCCTGAACACATTGTTCTTGACCATGAAGTCCCTCACTTGAAAATTCGACCTCAAGCCAATCGTGAGCTTAAGTCTAAGTCCGCAAAACGGGACATTCCTTTGCTGGGTGTTTCACTAGAGGCAATGAAACAATGTCCGAATGGTTTCCCCCGGTACCGTGAAAAGACGGATAGCTTGTCAGCGACTTTAGGGAAGCACTTCCCAACACGAAACCTTTTCCCTACCGTTGATCATCGCATTTATTCTTTCAGGCACTCTTTTGAGAAACGGATGCTGGAAGCTGGCCTCGATTATGGCTTACGCTGTAAACTGATTGGCCATTACAACAACCGACCTGAATACGGGGATGGAGGATCACTTATCTTCAGACGGCATGAGATGGAAAAAATGACGCTTGAATATTCTCAACCAAACTTCTGACGGTGCTTATTCAACCTATCCTGCCGAGATTCCAACTTAAGTAACTCATTTTCAAGACGATCAAAAATTGGCCATGCAGCATCGCTATGGGTTTCAATTACCCATGTGAGTTTTACCAAGGCAGTTTGTATATCTGTTACTTTGTCGGCCATAACTAAGCTTACTAGAAAGGCTCAAAATATTTAAGGGGAATTAATTTCAGAAATTTAAGCTTGCTGTGATTTGGAGTGTTTTTGCGAGAATTATATTCGTTTGTTATATAAGAATAAAACAGGTTACTTAATTCTCAAAGCGTACATTGCGAATTCCCACAATGTTCGTTGAAGTTATGCATTTCGTTCCTATTTCTATTACATGATAGAAATTTACCACTATGCATTTGAGCCTGTAACTCCAGTGCTCAAAGATATCCTCGGGTCTTCACAGAATTTTTCAAATTTTATTTCGTTTGTATCGGTTTCTGCTGCACTGGCGTCATTAATATTTGCCATAGTCAAAGCCATCTCATATTGCAAAGACAGGAAGAGCGTTGAAAATAAGTGGGAGTTGAAGAAACTCACGGTGATGTATGCAGGTTTAATCATGAGGTTCGAGATATCATGATTAATCCATCTATAGCAGAAACAGGTCTTTTTGTCATTATTCCATTTGCACAAGCCGCCCCTAGAACCCTCCAGTATGCGGTTTATTTCAGCCTGTGTGAGTGGTCTATTATTCTCGTCCGGCGCTTCATGAGCCTTGAAAACAGAACCAATTACATCAGAACAAGCGTTTCAATTCGCTGTAGTCGCCTTTGACCTTTAAAGTAACA
>JALZUE010000122.1 GCA_023301705.1 Alteromonadaceae bacterium
GCTTACGCACCTGAGACTTTTTAAAAGTATTAAGCAGCAACTTGTAGATCTGTTGCTGATTGCTTACCTTTTTCTTCTTTAATTTCGTATGAGATCGCTTGACCATCATCTAGGCTACGAAGACCAGCAGCTTCAACAGCGCTAATGTGTACAAATACATCATTTCCGCCTTCTTCTGGTTCGATAAAACCAAAGCCTTTTTGTGGGTTAAACCATTTTACTTTACCTTTTGCCATGTGAATTACTCCTTTGTAATTGTTTAGCGTATATTAAGTCCATTATTAAACTTGTGCCTACAAAGCACTTATTTTTGGCGTTCGTCAATATTTATTTAGAGTTTCTGCCAATTTTTTGTGATTTTATCAATAAAAAGCACCGTATATTTCTATGCAGTGCTTTTTATTTTATTATTTTATAGACCTGAGCGTCTTTTTAAAGAAGCGCTTATCCGTTTACAGCTTCTGGTGCATCTTCCTGAACTTCAGGTGCCTCGATTGCTTCTGGTGCTTCCAAGCTTTGTAACTGCTCTTCTTCCAAAGCAGCGGCTTGTTGCTGAGCGGCCAATGTGATTTTATCACGATCAGCAGCCACCTTACGGATTTTATTCACGTAAGCCCCAGTACCAGCCGGGATCAAACGACCCACAATAACGTTCTCTTTCAATCCATAAAGTTGGTCAACTTTACCATTTACAGCCGCGTCAGTAAGAACACGTGTTGTTTCTTGGAACGATGCCGCAGAGATAAATGAACGCGTTTGCAACGATGCTTTTGTAATACCTTGAAGAACAGGCTTACCAAATGCAGGCTGTTTGCCTTCACCGATAGCTTTGTTGTTAATCGCTTCATATTCATCACGATCCACATTTTCACCAACAAGCAATGTTGTGTCACCCACTTCTGAGATTTCAATTTTTTGCATCATTTGACGTGCAATAACCTCAATGTGCTTATCATTGATTGTCACCCCTTGTAAACGGTAAACATCTTGGATCTCATTCACGAGGTATTCAGCCAAAGCTTCAACACCCATAACGTCCAAGATATCGTGCGGTACAAGCGCACCATCTAGCAACGGATCACCTTTACGAACGAAGTCACCTTCTTGAACCGCCATGTGACGACCTTTCGGGATCAAATATTCACTTGGCTCCATCGTTTTATCTGTTGGATTAACGATAATACGGCGCTTGGCTTTATAATCTTTACCAAACTCAACCTGACCGTCGATCTCAGAGATAATAGCGAAGTCCTTCGGACGACGTGCTTCAAACAGTTCAGCCACACGAGGAAGACCCCCTGTAATATCACGTGTTTTACCAGCTTCACGAGGAATACGCGCAATAATATCACCCGCTTTAACTTCCGCACCATTCTCAGCAGAGATAATCGCATCAGTTGACATGAAGTAATTGGCTTCAATACCACTTGGTAATTTAAGCGCTTTACCTTTGGCATCAATCAAAGTCAAACGTGGTTTCAAATCACCACCTTTAGGTTGTGAACGCCAATCAATAACAACTTTCGATGTAATACCTGTTGCTTCATCGGTTTGTTCAGCAATCGATACACCTTCAACCAAGTCAGAGAATTGTACGACACCATCAGCTTCCGTGATAATCGGCATTGTGAATGGGTCCCAATCAACAAGCTTATCGCCCGCTTTAACTTTGGCTTCGTTCTTCACGAGCAAACGCGCACCATATGGAATACGGTGTCTAGCACGTTCCTTGCCCTTATCATCTGTCAAAATCATTTCAGTGTTACGCCCCATGATGATTTCAACACCATCAGAGTTCGTCACTGTGTTGTCATTCGTCAATGTAACAGTAGAGGCCATTGTCGCTTCGTAAGAAGATGTTTCCACCCCACGCTGCGCCGCACCACCAATGTGGAATGTACGCATTGTAAGCTGTGTTCCTGGTTCACCAATAGATTGGGCAGCCATAACACCAACCGCTTCACCCATATTAACAGGTGTACCACGTGCCAAGTCACGACCGTAACATTTTGCACAAACACCAGTACGTGTATCACAAGTTAGAACAGAACGAACTTTTAGCTCACTTACGCCAGCAGTTTCAACTTGTTCTGACGTCACTTCGTCAAAGATTTCACCAGCAGGAACAATAACTTTACCTGATAATGGATCTTTTACATCGGCCACAGGGACACGACCCAAGATACGTTCAGCCAATGATACAACAACATCTGGGCCACTCATGACCGCATCAATTGTAATACCATTTTCTGTTCCACAATCTTCTTCGATAACAACGGCATCTTGCGCCACATCAACCAAACGACGTGTAAGATAACCAGAGTTCGCAGTTTTAAGCGCCGTATCGGCCAAACCTTTACGTGCTCCGTGGGTGGAGTTAAAGTATTCAAGAACCGATAGACCTTCTTTAAAGTTAGAGATAATCGGCGTTTCAATAATTTCACCAGATGGTTTTGCCATCAATCCACGCATACCCGCAAGCTGTCTGATCTGAGCGGCAGAACCACGCGCACCAGAGTGAGCCATCATGTAAACGCTGTTTAGGCCAGCTTTTTCAACGTCAGAGATAATAGCCATCATCTCGTCCGCAACATCGTCTGTACATTTAGACCAGATATCGACAACTTTGTTGTACTTCTCGCCTTTAGTGATCAAACCATCTTGATACTGTGTTTCATATTCAGCCACTTTGTCTGTCGCTTCTTGTACCAATGTCGCTTTGCTCTCAGGAATAATAAGATCTGATTTACCGAAAGAGATACCCGCTGTACACGCATTTTTGAAACCAAGTTTCATCATACGGTCACAGAAAATAACAGTCTCTTTTTGACCACAGTGACGGTAAACAACGTCAATAAGGTTCGTTAGCTCTTTCTTTGTCATTACTTTGTTAATTTCATCAAATGAAATTTGCGGATGACGTGGAAGAAGTTCAGAGAACAACATACGCCCTGCTGTTGAATCAACAAGCGTTGTTTTCTTGTTACCTTCTTCATCAAGATAGTGGTAACGACATTTGATTTTAGAATGGACGTGAACATGGCCTTCAGTCAGTGCGTGCTGAATTTCTCCAGGACCACGGAAGATCATGCCCTCACCGATCATATTATCACGAGCGATTGTTAAGTAATAAAGACCCAAAACAATATCCTGTGATGGCACAATAATCGGCTTACCATTGGCAGGTGACAAGATGTTGTTCGTAGACATCATCAAGCAACGCGCTTCAAGTTGCGCTTCAATTGATAATGGAATGTGAACAGCCATTTGGTCACCGTCAAAGTCAGCGTTAAAGGCTGTACAAACAAGTGGGTGAAGTTGAATCGCTTTACCTTCAATCAGTGTTGGTTCAAACGCTTGAAGACCTAGTCTGTGCAATGTTGGTGCACGGTTCAATAGAACTGGGTGCTCGCGGATAACTTCTTCTAAGATATCCCAAACTTCTGGACGTTCTTTTTCAACCATTTTCTTGGCGGCTTTAACAGTAGACGCCATGCCATAGATTTCTAGTTTGTGGTAAATAAACGGCTTGAATAACTCAAGCGCCATTTTCTTTGGAATACCACATTGATGCAATTTCAATTCAGGTCCAACAACGATCACCGAACGACCAGAATAGTCAACACGTTTACCAAGTAGGTTTTGACGGAAACGACCTTGCTTCCCTTTCAACATATCTGAAAGTGATTTTAGTGGACGCTTATTCGCACCCGTAATCACACGGCCGCGACGGCCATTATCAAACAATGCATCAACAGATTCTTGCAACATACGTTTTTCGTTACGCACGATAATATCAGGCGCTTTAAGCTCCATCAGGCGTTTCAAACGGTTGTTACGGTTAATCACACGGCGGTAAAGATCGTTCAAGTCTGATGTCGCAAAACGGCCACCATCAAGAGGAACAAGCGGACGAAGCTCAGGAGGAAGAACAGGAACACAGTCCATGATCATCCACTCAGGACGCGTACCAGAAGAAATAAATGCTTCAAGAAGTTTCAGACGCTTCACGTATTTTTTACGTTTTGCTTCTGATCCTGTTTCACGAAGATCTTCTTCAGTTTGTGCAAGCTCTTCTTCAAGATCAATACCTTGTAGAATTTCTTTAATCGCTTCTGCACCAATACCGGCGCGGAAGTTTTCTTCACCAAATTCGTCTTGTGCGTTGAAATATTCTTCTTCGCTCAATAATTGGTTTGTTTTTAGTGGTGTCATACCTGGCTCAATCACCATATATGCTTCAAAATAAAGAACTTTTTCAAGCTCTTTCAACGTCATGTTTGTCATCAAACCCATACGAGATGGTAATGATTTCAAGAACCAAATGTGGGCAACAGGGGAAGCAAGCTCGATGATACCCATACGCTCGCGACGAACCTTTGTTAATGTAACTTCAACGCCACATTTTTCACAAACGATCCCTTTATATTTCATACGTTTATATTTACCACAAAGACATTCGTAATCTTTTACTGGGCCAAAGATACGGGCACAGAATAGGCCATCTTTTTCTGGTTTAAATGTACGATAGTTAATCGTTTCTGGTTTTTTAACTTCACCAAAAGACCAACTCATAATCTGCTCTGGCGAGGCCAGTGCGATACGAATTGAATCAAAGCTTTGTGGGCCTTGTGGATTACCGAAGAGGTTCATGAGTTCGTTCATAATTTTCTACCTTTTTTAAGTCTTAAACTTTTTTAAATCTTGTTGTTGATCCCTCGCCTTCAAGGCAAGGGATTTTAAATTTTACTGGTTACCTGATTGCTTCATATCCACATTCAAACCAAGCGCTTTAAGCTCTTTCGTTAGAACGTTGAAGGATTCAGGAACACCGATTTCGTATGTGTCTTCACCGCGAACGATTGACTCGTAAACTTTCGAACGACCCGCAACATCATCTGACTTAATGGTCAGCATTTCTTGTAGCGTATACGCCGCACCGTAAGCTTGTAGAGCCCAACATTCCATCTCACCAAATCTTTGGCCACCAAATTGAGCTTTACCACCCAATGGTTGTTGCGTCACAAGTGAGTACGGTCCGATTGAACGGGCGTGGATCTTGTTATCCACCAAGTGATGAAGTTTCAACATATAGATGATACCAACGGTAACTTTACGGTCGAATTTCTCGCCCGTACGACCATCAATCAATGTCATCTGACCTGTTGTTTCAAGACCGGCTTCTTCAAGCAAGACATCGATGTCAGCTTCAACAGCACCATCGAAGACTGGTGTCGCCATTGGCACACCCTTACGAAGGTTACCCGCCATTTCAACAACTTCTTTGTCATCAAGTTTGGACACTTTAGCGTCTGTTTCACTGTCGCCGTAGGCTTTAGATAACTGCTCACGAAGATCTTTGATTTCTCCAGCCGCAGGCGCTTTTTTATCTTGGAAAGCATCCAAAGCATCACCAATTTGGCGACCAAGATTAACCGAAGCCCAACCAAGATGTGTTTCCAAAATCTGTCCAACGTTCATACGTGATGGAACACCAAGTGGGTTCAGCACGATATCAACAGGTGTTCCGTCTTCAGTATAAGGCATGTCTTCAACAGGCATAATGCGTGAAACCACCCCTTTGTTACCGTGACGACCAGCCATTTTATCACCAGGCTGCATCTTACGCTTAATCGCAACGAAGATTTTAACCATCTTCATCACACCAGGCATAAGTTCGTCACCACGTTGAAGTTTTTCAACCTTGTTTTCAAAACGTTCTTTAACATCATCAACAGACGCATCAACAGTTTTAGAAGTCGCTTCGATTTCTTCCATTGTTTTTTCGTCTTCGATAACGATCTGACGCCAGTGACCACGAGCCATCTCACCAAGATTAGCTTGCGTTAATTTGTCACCTTTTTTCAGATTGCCTTCTTTGTATGCTTTCGCAACAGTTTGACCCAAAAGAAGTTCTTCTAAACGACCATAGAAACCGTCTTCCAAGATACGACGTTCTGCATCGCGGTCTTTGGCTAAGCGTTCAATTTCTTCACGCTCAATAGCCATCGCACGAGAATCTTTGTCAACACCGCGGCGGTTAAACACGCGAACGTCAATAATTGTACCAACCGCACCAGATGGCAGGCGAAGTGATGTATCTTTAACATCAGCCGCTTTTTCACCAAAGATAGCACGAAGAAGTTTTTCTTCAGGTGTCATCGGGCTTTCGCCTTTAGGTGTCACTTTACCAACAAGAATATCACTTGGGCCAACCTCGGCGCCGATGTGAACGATACCTGATTCATCCAAATGCTTAAGGGCTTCTTCACCCACGTTTGGAATATCACGTGTAATTTCTTCTGTTCCCAGCTTCGTATCACGTGCCATCACTTCATATTCTTCGATGTGGATAGATGTATAAACATCGTCTTTCACGATACGTTCAGACAGAAGGATTGAATCCTCAAAGTTGTAACCATTCCATGGCATGAAGGCGACAAGAACGTTACGTCCCAAACCTAACTCACCCATATCAGTTGAAGGCCCATCAGCAATGATGTCACCCGCTTTGATTTCATCCCCTACGCGAACAAGTGGTTTCTGTAGGATACAAGTTGATTGGTTAGAACGTTCGAATTTTGACATTTTGTAAATATCAACAACCGCTTCAGACGCATCAAGCTCTTCCGTTGCACGAATAACAACGCGGTTCGCGTCGATTTGAACAACAACACCAGAACGACGAGCCGTAACAGCCGCGCCAGAGTCACGGGCAACTGTTGCTTCCATACCTGTACCAACCAAAGGCGCTTCCGCTTTTAGAAGTGGTACGGCCTGACGCATCATGTTTGATCCCATCAAAGCACGGTTCGCATCATCGTTTTCAAGGAATGGAATAAGTGACGCCGCAACAGATACGATCTGTTTCGGGCTAACATCCATGAATTCAATCATTTCATCGGTTGCCATCAAGTTGTCGCCACCTTTACGGCAAGAAACAAGATCAGCTTCGAAGCCACCTTTGTCAGTCAAGATCGAGTTCGCCTGAGCAACAGTGTACTTAGCTTCTTCCATTGCAGACATATAAATAACTTCATCAGTCACTTGACCATTTTCAACGCGACGGTAAGGCCCTTCGATGAAACCATACTTGTTAACGCGAGCAAATGTTGCAAGCGAGTTAATCAAACCAATATTCGGTCCCTCAGGCGTTTCAATCGGACAGATACGACCATAGTGAGTTGGGTGAACGTCACGCACTTCAAAACCAGCACGCTCACGTGTCAAACCACCTGGGCCAAGCGCCGATAAACGACGTTTGTGTGTAATTTCAGACAATGGATTTGTTTGGTCCATAAACTGTGACAATTGTGATGAGCCAAAGAACTCACGCACAGCCGCAGCCGCAGGTTTCGCATTAATCAAATCATGTGGCATATAAGTGTCAATCTCAACAGATGACATACGCTCACGAATAGCGCGCTCCATACGAAGTAAACCAACGCGAATTTGGTTTTCCATCAATTCACCAACAGAACGAACACGACGATTACCCAAGTTGTCAATATCATCCACTTCACCTTTACCGTCTTTAAGACCGTGCAGGTATTTAAGCATCGCGATGATATCGCTCTTCGTTAATGTACGAATATCATCTGGTGTATCCAGATCAAGGCGTGTGTTCATTTTATTACGACCAACATCAGAAAGGTCATAACGTTCAGGATCGAAGAATAATGATGTAAATAAGCCTTGAGCTGAGTCCACTGTTGGTGGCTCACCAGGACGCATAACACGGTAAATATCGATCAAAGCTTCTTCACGGGTATCACATTTATCAACTTGCAATGTATTGCGAACGTAAGGACCAATATTAATGTGATCAATCGCAAGAATAGGAAGATTTTTAATGTTAAAGCTTTCTAGCTCAACCAAGTCTTCTTCAGTAATTTCGTGACCAGCTTCAAAATAAACCTGACCTGTTTCGCCGTCAAAGATATCTTCAGCCAAATATGTGCCAAGAAGTTGCTCATCTTGGATCAAGATTTCTTTCAGACCGTCTTCAGCAAGTTTTTTACCTTTACGAGGTGTGATTTTTTCACCCGCTTCAACCAAAACATCACCTGTTTTCGCATTAATAAGATCGTGAGCAAGTTTCACGCCACGGTAGCTTTCTGCTTTAAATGGTGTCTTCCAACCTTTTGAGTCTTTAACGTAAGCAACAGTCTCGTAGAAAGTGCTTAAGATTTCTTCATTCGACATACCTTGGATACGTAAAGGATCAGGTGCTTGATCTTTTGCTTCACATTCAGCCAAGTATTTTTCAGTCGACTCAGAGTTCAGAGCGCGCATGAACGTAGTGACTGGCAATTTACGACGACGGTCAATACGTGTGTACATCAAGTCTTTTGCATCAAATTCAAAATCCAACCATGAACCACGGTAAGGAATAACACGTGTAGAAAATAAGAATTTACCAGAGACGTGGGTTTTACCTTTATCATGGTCAAAGAACACACCCGGTGATCTGTGCATTTGCGATACGATAACACGCTCAGTACCATTCACAACGAATGTACCGTTATCTGTCATCAATGGCATATCAACCATGTAAACATCTTGCTCTTTAATATCACGAATAGAACGAAGACCTGTATCTTCATCAACATCAAAGACAGATAGACGAAGTGTCACACGCAATGGTGCAGAGAATGTCATTGAACGTTGCTTACATTCTTCAACGTCATATTTTGGCTGTTCAAGCTCGTATGACACGTAGTCAATTTCAGCTTTATCAGAAAAATCTTTAATCGGGAAAACTTCAGTCAGGACTTTGTGAAGACCTTGCATACCGCGCTCCGCCGCTGCGATACCAGCCTGCAAGAACACTTCGTATGAATCACGTTGCACTTCAATAAGGTTTGGCATTGATGCCACTTCATCAATCTTACCGAAAGAACGACGAACGCGCTTACGACCTGTATATGAGTTGATATCATTGGCGACACCTGTGTGACCACGTGTCACATCTTTATTTGCGCCTAAAATTTTACCTGATTTTTTTGCTTGTTTTGCCATGAGCTGTATCGTCCTTGAGTCCGTTTAAATTTGTACCATTTTATTTTTAAGCTTAGCGTCTTCCCGCTTATGGGCATGACGGCTCTTAAATTATGGGCAAATTGAAAGCCTGTTTCAGTATCGCTTTCGTGCTGAGCTTTGCGCCGCTGTATAGTGTGTCGTTTTAAAATCAAAAAATATTATTACAAATAGTTTTTGCGTAAAACGCAGTTAAAGGCGAACAAGCATGAATGCTCTCGCCTTTAAATTTGTACGTTAATTAGCTGAAATAAATTTCAATGTCCACCCCAAAATAGAAATTTGTTAAAAAAGAAATGCACATGCCCCACCATGGGACATGGCACGTGTATTTTTATAACAAAACTATTTTAGTTCGACAGTCGCGCCTGCTTCTTCAAGTTTCTTCTTGATTTCTTCAGCTTCGTCTTTCTTCGCGCCTTCTTTAACAGGCTTCGGAGCACCTTCAACTAGGTCTTTTGCTTCTTTCAAACCAAGACCTGTGATAGCACGAACTTCTTTAATCACGGCGATTTTGTTACCACCAGCAGAAGCAAGAACAACATCAAAGTCAGTCTTTTCTTCAGCTGCTCCACCGTCATTTGCGGCGGCTGGTGCTGCGGCTACGGCTGCTGCCGCTGCTTCAATACCATATTCATCTTTAAGAATTGTTGTCAATTCTGATGCTTCCATCAAAGTAAGAGCTACAATATCTTCTGCTAGTTTTGCTACGTTTGCCATTTTCTTTTCTCCTTATTAAAATGTCTTAGTATTAGTTAGTAAAATTAATTAATTATTCTGCCTTTTCAGCGACAGCCTTAACAGCGCCAGCGACCTTGCTTGCTGGCGATGAAATAGTAGATGCGATTTTGCTTGCAGGTGCCATGATCATCGCAGCGATAGTTGCACGTAAATCATCAAGACTTGGCATTTTAGATAAGGCTTCAACACCAGCCTTGTCCAAAACTTTATCTCCGTATATTCCGCCTAAAATAACGAGTTTTTCGTTTTCTTTCGCAAAATTGTACGCAACCTTAGCGGCTGCTACTGGATCTTGCGATGTGGCCATACCAACTGGTCCAGCAAACATATCTGCAATTTTCTCAGCATTTGTGTCTTTGGAAGCAATTTTCGCTAAAGTATTCTTAACAATTTTAAAGTTTACTTCGCTCTTACGCATTTCAAGACGCAAATCTGTAATGCTTTTAGCATCTAAGCCAGTATTTTGAGTCAGAACGATAATTTCCGAATTCTCCATACTGTCTTTAAGAATTGTAATTTCTTCTTGTTTACGTTCGCGTGTCATACCCATGATAAATTCTCCAATAAAAAAGCGATCTGCAAAAAAAACAAACCGCTGTCCAAAATAAATAAATTAAGATTAATAACAAATCAGATATCAAAGCATCTGTTTTCTTTTTAACCCCATCTAACATAGGTTTTTAAGCAATAGCCCCCATGATCTTGGATAGTGTTAGCGTTGTTATAAGGATTTAAACACCTGCGTCAAGAGGTTTTGTTAAATATTTGTTAAAATTTTATGATGATGCTCCAAGTGATCATCAATAAATGATTGAATAAAGAAGTAGCTATGATCGTAGCCTTCGTGGAAGCGCAAGCTCAATGATTGATCTACACCCGTACAGGCTTGTTCGAATAATTGAGGTTGAAGCTGCTCTTCTAAAAACTGATCTCCTAACCCTTGATCAATTAAAATATTAGGTTGATCACTTCGGTTTTGTGACTTTTCCATTAATGCCACCGCATCATGTTTGTGCCATTGCACTTGATCGTCACCGATATAACGAGAGAACGCTTTATGCCCCCAAGGCATTTGGGAGGGTGCAACAATTGGTGCAAAGGCAGAGACTGATTTAAAAACTTCAGGGTATTTAAGACAAAGCGTTAATGCACCGTGCCCTCCCATTGAATGACCACTAATACCCATTTTTTTAGTATTAACGCCCATTTCAGCAGATAAAATTTGAGGCAGTTCTTGCGCAATATAGCTCTCCATTTGATAGTTTTTAGACCAAGGTTGCTGAGTGGCATTGATATAAAACCCAGCCCCTTTACCAAAATCATAACTGTCTTTATCATCTGGCACATCAGCACCACGCGGTGACGTGTCAGGCGCAATAAC
>JALZUE010000123.1 GCA_023301705.1 Alteromonadaceae bacterium
TGATGCAATAGAAATTACAGCAAGTGGTACAATTATTAGCTACCAATGAAATGTATGAGCTTGAGTACTCAGAGGTATTTCCCAAGCCTGAGAAATACTGGACCCATCACTGAATGAACCGTATACTTATGCAATAACTGCAGACAAGAGAAATACACAACTGATGTGATATTTTGAAAAAAGTAACCTTGTATCATTGAATGATAACAAATCCATTCCAATAATTCCACAAACTCACGCTGTCTCACATGCTGATTTATTTCCAAGAACTTTTGGTGATTCTGTAGGAGTAATGATTGATTGAAATACACACCAGCCTATAAATACTGTTAGTAGTATTAAAGTTCTATGAAGCTTAGAATTAACGACTATTATAGATACTTTCGATACTTACTTTCAGAATTCAATAAACACTACAAGCAATGGAGGGGAACTTATTACTAGGTATACGATTGAAAGACCAAACATAAGTTCTATCGACTCTTCACTATTATTATATTATGACTTGAATGAGGTTAATAAATCAACTTGAATAATTCCTGATGAGAGTGGTTATTGAAATGATGGAATATTTTGATGAAATATAGATTTTTCATCTGGAACTCATGCAGAAGATAATACTGACCCTAGATCTGCTTATATTCATTCAGAAGTTCCAATGAATTTTTCCTCCTCAGACTATACTATGCTTGCTATGGCATATAGAGATTCATTAAGACCAACATGACATTATAGTATTTTTTCTCATTGACCTTGATCTCCAGAGCTTATGCTTATTTGAAGAGGTCAATCTCTTTTAAATTATCGTACAAATGGGAACTCTTGGATTAATTGATGATCAAAAATTTGATTTGATAATAATGAATGGACACATGTTGCTTTCTCTCTGGAAAAAGATTGAAATACACAGATGTACTTAAATGGTCAATGAGGAGAAGTAGTAGATATATGAGCCTTTCCAAATTTAGATATTTTTTTTACTGCTATGACATATTGAGATTGATGAATATATTCTATAGATAAAATTGATGAAATTAGATTGTATAATCGTAAATTATCTGAAGAGGAAATTGCTATGATATACGAAAAATTAGCCCCTCAATATAATTAATATTCACTATGCTCCACATAAAACAAAAAGCCTTCACATTAGTTGAGCTAATAGTCGTAATAACAATCCTCGCTGTTTTGTGAACCATTGCATTTATAAGCCTGCAATGATTCAGTAGAGATGCGCGAGATTCAAAACGTTTAAATGATGTGAAAACTATTGAAAAATGACTTACTTTTCATAAAACAAAAGGTGAAGCTTATCCACTTCCAGATGACGCAATAGAAATTACAGCAAGTGGAGCAATTATCAGCTATCAATGAAATGTATGAGCTTGAGTACTGAGAGGTATTTCTCAAGCCTGAGAAATACTGGATCCATCACTCAATGAACCATACACTTATGTAATTACAGCTGACAACAGAAATACCCAACTGATGTGATATTTTGAAAAAGAAGAATTACTTTCTTTTGATGTGAATGATACGGTTGTATGAGTCTCAAAAACCTACGCTCTAACACATGCTGATTTATTCCCAAGAGTATTTTGAGATTCTGTAGGTATTCTCACAACTACTCCAGGTAATGTACCTATTCAAAATCAGGTTTTCCCATGAGGTACTGTTGATATATTGGATCTTTGAACTGATGAATATAGAGCATATATATGAGAAGAAGAGATTGAAGGGGGGAGCGATGTACTTACTCAACTTATTCCAAATGGAAGCTGTAAGAGAATTTTAGAACTAGGGAATAGTAGATGAGATGGAGTATATAACATAAACCCTACGTGATGAGCTTTATTTGAAGCGTATTGTGATATGACAACTGATGGTTGAGGTTGGACATTTTTTATGTTTGTAGATGATACTACACCAAATGGTCCTTATTTTGAAGAGGTAACATGAATTTATAATAGTTCAAGAGAAGATACTTGAGAGGTATATAGTTTATCATCTGATATTTTTTCTCATAATGAAATGATGGTTACTCTTGGTTCATGATTGCTGACACCAACCGATTTAGCTGAAGTTCCAGATCCAACTCTATCAGATTCACTCAATAAGATTGTATTTTACAAGTATGATTCGTGACATGATTGATTCAATACATGACCAGGACCTTGTAATTGACTTACGTGATTCAGTTACAAAACTCAAATATGATGAACGTATATTTTATGAGGGACAAGTTTTGCTTGTGATGGAGTTTGGTATTCAAGTACTGGTAGTAGTGCTTTGCTATATTTTCATATTCAATCTATTTGACAGCTTTGGTGAAGTTGAATGTGATGAAATGATTTATGGAGTAATAATTGATGGTGGTATCTCAGATAAATTACATCTACAAAAAATCTATTTTTTAAAATATATTCTATGCTCCACACAAAACAAAAAGCCTTTACATTAGTTGAGTTAATAGTCGTAATAACTATTCTTGCTATTTTATGAACCATTGCATTTATAAGCTTGCAATGATTCAGTAGAGATGCGAGAGATTCAAAACGTTTGAATGATATTAAAATAATAGAAAGAGGTTTTTCTGTTTTGAAATCAAGATGAGATGCTCTTCCACTACCAGATGATGCAATAGAAATTACAGCAAGTGGTACAATTATTAGCTACCAATGAAATGTATGAGCTTGAGTACTCAGAGGTATTTCCCAAGCCTGAGAAATACT
>JALZUE010000124.1 GCA_023301705.1 Alteromonadaceae bacterium
AAGGAACGCGCACCTGCTGCAATGAGCTTGTCCATTTTTTTATTACGTAGATTAATCGCTGTTTTGAAGTGCCAATTGTAATGTGTACAATTATTACCGTAAGCAAATCGAATATCAACCGCATGACCCAATGGCTCTAAATGCTCACTATTCCAGACACCTCCGATACGTCGATTGTAGGAAACACTGCGTACCACGCTATTGATGCGCACTTGGGCAGCTCGTCCAGTCTTTGCTTCGTATTCTTTGCAAATTTCTAAGACTGCTCCAACTACGGAAATTAAGCGCGGATGTACATAATATCCTGTCAGCGTATCTCGGTTTTTGACAAATAAATCTTGAACGCAAAAGCCGTGTTCTGGAAAGAGCATCGTCGTATCATCTGGAGAAATCCAAACGCGTTGCGAGTCAGAAAGAATATCCTTTTCCGAAAAGGTCATGCCTTTAGCGTAAAGCAAATCATCATTTTCTTCGCCCGTACAAATGTCTTTTTCAATACTCGTTTCAAAGGCATTATCTGTTTCCGTAATAGCAATATTTGCTTTACTAAGAGCATTCTTACTGATTACGCCTCTACTCGTTAAGAGTACATCGGGCGCATCAAAAGCACCCAAAACTGCCATTATAGAGCAGACAAGGACAAAGGGAAGCAAGAGAAATCGAAAGACTCTTGTCTCTAAAAATGTGTGTATCATAGTCTGTTGAGTTATGTTCTACTATTTTTTCTTCGTGAAATAATATTGTTAGGTTTGATTCACTTTTTGCCTAAGCAGAAGTCGGTTTCCCTAAAAATAGTCGCGCGACATATTCGACAATCAGTTCCACCACCAATGAGATGAGGAAGGTTGCCAAAAGTCCAAGCGCGATATTGTCGTTAAAATCTAACATGTTGATATTCTGATTTGATATTTTGATTTACTTGAATTGATTATCCTTTGACAAATGAAAAGTAATCGAGAGCACGGCTTAATTCCGTTCCACTCAATTCATCTTTAAAATCTGCGATTAAGTCGCGTTGGTATTTTGCCTCGTAAGTATTCAGTAAAGCTGCTAATTGGTCTTGCGTTTTATCGCCTAAGACCAAGAAGATTGTTTTTTCATCTGTGCCATAGCTCCATGGATTGTACCAAGAGGCAGAATTTCCATGCATGGCTTCGTAGAGCATTTCTACTGAGCGCAAGGGTGACCAAGTAGTGCCGTCTGAAAAAACGGGAATACCCATACCTCCAGTCGGTAGTTCCACTTTACGTGCTTTGTATTGACCGATGGTCTCGCGATAAAGTCGCCGCAATAAGAAATATAATAGAACAGCTATGCACATCCCAATCACAAGACGTATAGGCGTGACTTTATCCGCGAGTTTACCAGTCATGAAATCCAAATTATTAAACCAAAACAAGAAATATGAAAAATGAAAACGAGAGTTTTAATACTAATGACTTAATTCATCATAAAACCAACGGGAGTCTGTACCAAGCCGCGTTGAGGCATCATCATTCCCGCAGCCATAGCGAGTTTTTCCTGTTGCGTCGCGGCTGGTTTCGCATCTACAACTTGTTCGGTCGTAGTGGTTTCCTCCGTGGTTTTACCTTCTTCTTTGCGCTTTTTTAAGTAGTAAGCCGCAAAGACTAATCCGCCAAGAGTGGCGATGCCGATTAAAACGACTGTCGGTGTAATATCTGACATAGTGTTTATAGTAATAGTGGTTTTGGTCCTTTGAATATTAAAGTACCACTCACCGATTTTTTAAATTTTAGATAATTTCTGTAGTACGCGTACACTCAAAGCAATTAGAGTCAACAGTCCGAAAACTGCCAAGCCTATGACTACTACACCAAGTGTTTTACTACCTGGTGTAATCGGTGCGGCGGCATTATTCGTAAGCTTGTTCTTTAACTTACCTTTTGAACAACCACAGCCGCTACCCGACTCTGATATGACTTGTGTATTTCCTTCCTGCGATTGTATTCGCGGTAATTCCTGTGGTAAATAAGCATCAAAAATGGTGCTTGTCAATTGTTCCAGACTCATCCCGTAATTCGTTGTCATCTGGTACAGCCATTGCGCAGCATATCCGTTATTATCAATCTGAATATTGAATAACTTAGCTATCAAACTCACCGCTTGAGCGCGAGAGTCTGTACCTAAATTGCTCAACATCGCCATGAAACTTTCCGTCGTGACAACGGAAGAAGGCTGCACAAGTCCGTTGCGCACCATGTTCTCCTGCACAGCGGCAGGATTATTTCCGACCACAGCGTTTACTATCTCCTGCGGAGAAATCGGTATTCGCATGTCTTTGGTTTGATTTAGTTTTTGATTAAACTTCTTAAAAGTTCTTCTTTAAAACTTATTCTTACATCGCGCTGCGCAAGGCAACATATAGACGTAAAGAAACAATCAAGCCTGGCTCAACGGTCACAATCCATGCAGTAAACGGGTCAAGCAATGCTTTGTCATCCGTCAATGGAATATCCACCATCATGTTGTCCTGTTGGTTCGGAGAAACGTGGTCAATCGGGTTAATCGCATCTTGAACACGACGATTGTACAAGTTACCACGGAAGACCTTAATCGGCATATCCAAAGTAGGAGAACCTGGATTAGCTCCTGCCCCACGCACGGTTACGCGCAAAGAGTGCAAGATGTACTTCATTGAACACAAAGCTGATTTAATAGAGTCGTATTTGGAACAATCGCGTCCACCAGAGTAAATCATACCGCCACCGCCACCAGAACGACAAGAACCACAATTATCGTTTTTGTAGATGTCTTTGGCATCAAATAAAACGAAAGTCACAGGGTCGATTTCATTGGTCGTGTCCAAGGTGATTGGTAAAATCTCTGCGGGAGCAATCGAAGTGGGAACGGTGACCTGTCCTGACATCCCACCAATGGGGCTGTCAAAATTATCTAATCCATTCCCTACCGTTCCGACTTTGGAGTAAGGTGTGAGTACCTTACGTTGGGCAGCACCTGCGGCGGCAGTCTGGGCAACGTCTCCTCCAAAGTGAGAGTTACCAATGTACTGCTGCTTGTTGAAGAGCTGCTGAAAATATTGTTGTTGATTCATAAAATGATAGTATTTATCTTGTTCGGCTGCAAATATACGGTGGTGGCGAATCCTCATCTGGAACTTACTGGAGGTCTGCCGAAGTTTGGGGTGATATAGTAGAATGTAATGTGATATTGTTTGGTCGAAGGAGTTTAGGCTGGCATCCTTTTTGTTTGATTTAAAACAAATAATGGTATATTTCAAAATAAAATACAAACAATTTGTTTATTATGTTTTTCTACCCTACTTTCGCCCTGAATTATAAAGACAAGCATTTCAATGATTGTATTACTTGTAATTCTACACAACTGTGAGAGATATCGGATATTATGAGAACATTTTGAATTTACCCCCTTTAGAATTTAGAATTTTATTTGAAAAACTAAACTACACCAACACAATGGTTGATATAGAAACCTTCACAACTACGATTTCGTACGTTGGGAAGATAGACCTTTTTGAAAGTATTCAAGCAGGAGAACCTGCGGATAAATTAATGTACTCTTCCGGTAAATATGAGTTAGCGGAAATTCTTCTTTGTGAAGAGGAGCAAGTGATTGCTCAGATGCAGACGGGTATCTCTGCGATGCATGGGGTTGATTACGGAGACATGCTGATTATTCATCCACAGTTGAACCGAAAGGTGAAAGATTTAGTCTATATTAAAAGAAATCATAAAAAACAGGTTGTTCCTTATCTACAGCTCTTACCTACTGATACTATTTTGGGTGGCATAACCCGGATTATCAAATATCTCCGCGCTCCGCGTTCGATTCATTCTAACCTTCGACGTTTTCCCGAAAAAGTTATTCTGCCAAAAA
>JALZUE010000125.1 GCA_023301705.1 Alteromonadaceae bacterium
TTGTATGTTTTTTAAACCTTAAACTCACGTGTAAGTCTTTGGATTGGATTTGGCGCACCCTATAGGATTTGAACCTATGACCTCTGCCTTCGGAGGGCATAATAAATATATAGCGGTCAATAGATGTTTATATTTTTTGATATTAAAAACAATGGCTTATTAAATTTGACCTTTCTTTTACGTTCCATTAGGTTCCTGTAAATGGCTTCCATTTGCTTCCGTGGGGCTTCCGTAAGAGAATTCCTTCTATGCCCAAGATATCAAAGTCGATTGTAGATAAAGCCAAGGTAAGAAATTCAGAGTATTTCATATGGGATGAAGGAATACCCGGTTTTGGAGTGAGGGTTTATCCATCGGGTGTTAAATCTTATATATTCCAGTATCGTAAAGGGAAACGCACAAGACGAATGGTACTCGGCAAACATGGTGTAATTACACCTCATAAAGCGCGAGCAAAGGCAGTTAAGTATTTGAACAAACTAAATGATGGTGAAGACCCATCTGCTGACCGCCATAAACTAAATAATCAGATTACAGTATCCGAACTATGTGATTTATATCTTCAAGAAGGTAGTTCACACAAAAAGCTATCTACTCTTGCGACTGATGAAGGCCGAATAAGGCGTCATATAAAACCTCTACTAGGGAATATGAGAGCTTCTGAAGTGTCCACTGATGATATTCGTGTTTTTATGAAAGACGTGATCGCTGGAAAGACAGCGATAGATATTAAAACTAAGGCGAGAGGACGGGCTCGTGTAACAGGCGGTAAGGGTACGGCTTCGCGTACTGTGGGCTTACTTGGAGGCATATTTACCTTCGCAATACAAAAGGGGTTAAGGACCGATAACCCTGTGCGTTTGGTCAAGAAACCTAAAGATCAAAAACGACAACGGTTTCTATCTGAAATAGAATTAAAGCGGCTTTTTCATTTTTTAGATCAAGATAATGGCATGGTGTTTAATATGAATGTCATTCCCATCATAAAGATGCTTTTGTTAACTGGATGCAGAAAGTCTGAAATAGTAGAACTAAAGTGGAAATTTATTGACTTAGAAAATAAGTTTCTAATTCTACCCGAGACAAAAACAGGTGAGAAAAAAAATACCGCTTAATGAACCTGCAGTTTCAATAATCAAAGGCATGCCTCGTATCAAAAATAGCCCATACGTTTTTTCATCGTCGAGTGGGAGTTATTTTAAAGGGTTACAAAAAAGTTGGGAAAAAATACGCGTCAACCTTGAAATGCAGGATGTTAGAATTCATGATTTAAGGCACTCTTATGCGACCATACTTGCGAGCAATGGAGCAAGCTTATTATTGATTGGTAAGATGTTGGGACATGCTGACCCAAAGACCACGCAAATATATGCACATCTAGTTGATAAAGAAGTCATTAAAGCAAGTGATTATGTAGGTGGTTTTTTGTCAAACCTTGGAGGTTGAAATGGATAAGTCTCTTCTGAACCCCTTTGTCGCCGACGGGGAATTTTTAGAACATTCATTGGCGGGTATCCCGCGTTACGCCTTTGACGGGTTTACGCGCGCGGGAAAACGTTATCTGAAAAAGATAGCTCGTCAGCATAAAGTACTTCAGGCCTTCTTGGCTCAAGTTGCCCCGCCGCCAGAACGAGATGAACTGGTAAGAGAGATGTATTTTCGAATAGAATCTTCGCTCTGTGACAAACGTTTAGATTGGTCGGTTGGAAATGAAGCAAGACGCCGAGCTGATGAAGTTGGTTTTGGACTGGAGCCAGAAATCTTCAACGCAGGAAAGGTTATATTACGCCAAGCGCTAACGGATATACCTATGACGGAGGCAGACCTGTGAGAGCCGCCGTAACACACAAACCAACCTTTACATGTTACACATGCACAGGAGGGCCAAAATGAGCGCCTTAGAGGCACAGCCAGCCGTATACCTTCGTGTGAGCACTCAAAGACAGGGAATTAGCGGTCTTGGGCTTGAGGCTCAAAGAAAAGCCATTGAGCATCTACTTGGCGGCAAACCCTATCTAGAATTTATCGAAGTTGAGAGTGGTAAGAAATCCAAACGTCCCAAACTGGATGCGGCCATCGCCTATTGCCGAAAACACAAGACTAAGCTCGTAATAGCCAAGCTTGACCGCCTTGCAAGGAATGTTCATTTCATATCTGGCCTTATGGAAAGCGGTATAGACTTTGTAGCGGCGGATATGCCCAGTGCAGATCGCTTTATGCTCCATATCTATGCGGCTATGGCAGAGGAAGAGGGGCGGCGGATCAGTGAGCGTACTAAAGCCGCTCTAGCTGCTGCAAAGGATCGAGGTGTGGAGCTCGGGAAGAACGGAAAGGTACTTGCATCCGAAAATAAACTTGCAGCGATAGGTTTCGCTAATCAGATTTCAACCCGATTAGAGGAACTCAATGTAACATCTGACATGAACTTACAATCGATAGCAGACCTGCTAAACGATACTGGTGTAAGAAGTCGAAATGGAGGCCTATGGTATAAGTCTTCAGTTGCAAGAGTTCTATCTCGCTTGGTTTAGAGTATTTTATCAGACTGTTTTTTTGATTTCTGTTTATTCAAAGCAATCCTTTGAATATGAAATTTTAGGGCTCGAATAATCAGCCATTTCATGACGATAAGCGTTATTTCTAAAAGATAGTTTTCCATTTTATTCCTCGTTAGTGTTGAGGTGAAAATTAACATCTTTCTATATGCAACTTATGCGGTATAGATGCGCATTGAATGTGGTTGGGATGCGGTTATGGGCGATAAATCATTTGGAAAGTTGCTTGGTGCGTTAATCAAGCAAAAAAGAATGGCTCAGGGCTTAACTCAATTGCAGTTGTCTGAGGATGCGTATGGTACTGGCAACCGAGTGCGCCGAATTAGTGAACTAGAAACGGGAAGCGTTGCCAACCCTCATCCAAAGACAGTTGACCCAATAATTTCAGTTCTTGCAATAACTGAAGAAGAAATTGAGGAATGCGCAAAGGCAGCTGGAGGGCAGATAGAGGACGATTTAAGTCGTGCTTATCTTGAAGCATCAAATCTTATTGAGGCGCTTTTGTATAGATTTGATCACAATAATCCGGAAGCAAGCCTCTTAGAAGTAGATGAGTTCCTCAAGGCAAAAGCTACTGAGTGGCGTCAGCTCCAAAAGAAAATACAACAATTTGAGGCAAGCGATGAGCGAGTCGAGACGCTTAAACGCGATGCGATGGCCGCGCTTAATGATGGTGATTTTCTATCAGCAACCAAGTTTTTGAGTGAGGCTGAAGAGTTCCAATTAGAGAAAGAGGTACTTAAAAATGTTTCTAAACTTGTAGAGCTTAGAGTTTTGAAAGCCCAAGTTGATTTATTTGCAGGCGACAAAGATCAAGCGGTTAAAAAGTTTATTGAAGCTGCGAGTTCTTACGCGCCCTTTGATAAGGAGGCAGAAGTCTGCCTTTTGGACAGTTTGGCGTTTAGCGTTTACGAGCAAAGTCGGCGATCAACCCTTAATCACTTTGATGTTGCAGATAGACTTTTGAAAGCAGCACTCGAAATTAGCCAAAAGCAGAACAACGAAGAGCGTATTGCTCGGTTTAAGTCAAAAATCGCTATGATGCATAGAAGTCAAAGCGAGCGAGAGCCTCCTCATGTTGCTATTCAGCTTTTAGAAAAAGCAGTTATTTATTGCCGTGAGTCCGTCCAACTCCGAAGCATGATAGTAGATCTTAATGCTTGGGCTTCCACTAAAATTATTCTTGGAAATTGCCTGATGGAAGCTAGTAAGATCTGCGATAAGAGTGAACGACTTGTATTTGCTGAAGAGTCCCTTGCTTCATTTAGAGAGGTTTTGGATACCCCCAACAAAGGCGGGGAACTCGATGAATTATTATGTCATGCGAGTAACGGGCTCGGTAGTGGATTAATGCAATTAATGAATATCGATGGTGTAGACCGAATTGAGGTTGCGTTAGAGGCTTATTATCAAGGGATAGAATACAGTAAACTATGTCATGATTCTGATATGTGGGCAGCTGCGCATATTAACATCGGGAATCTTTTAACAAGTAAAGCCGATAGCGTAGAAAGCGAAACAGAATCCCAATATTTAAGGCTACGAGGTATGGGGGCTTTTCTATCAGCCTTGGAGGTGTACCCATCCTCATTCTTCCCGTACCCTTTCGCCCATGCTCATTATAGTCTCGGTATGTTATATTTCAGGTATGGTGTATCAATAAGAAATGAGCTTACCGAGAGTTACTTGGTTAAAGCGCTAGTGTCTTTCGAGGCAGCTGAGTTCGTATTTACAGAAGAGCTTAGACCAAAAAAGTGGGCTGATATGGAGTATTTCAAGGGGTTAGTTTTTTCATTGCATGCAGAATTAGATGGTGTCGATACAACTAAACATGATTACGAGATGGCAAAGCAACATCTTGAAGAGGCTATCAGGGTTTACAGTGGTCTTAATTTAGAGAGTGATCTCAAAAGATCGGACGGGCTATTCTCTGAAGTTAGCGACAGATTAAAAGCCTTTTTAAAATACGAAAAAGAAACGAGTTGAAACGATGCCATCACTTAGCCCAAACATAGAAAATCGTGTAAGCAAGCTTCCAAAGCCATCTAATCATGCACAAGGCATGCAGCCTTTATTTGAAGCAATTAGTAATGGTTTTTTTGCTATTGAGGATCTGTTTAAATTAGAAGTTCCCAAAAAAGGCCATCTAAAGGTCACTGTAGATAACCTCAAGGACCCAGAAAAACTGAAGATAGAGGTTTCAGATAATGGGTTTGGGTTAGATGTAGAGCGCTTTAAGGCCTTTTGTGTTGTTGACACTGATTTTAAAAAAGCAAAAGGCGGCAAAGGTGTTGGTCGCCTTTTTTGGCTTGATGCTTTTAAATCAATTAAAGTTGAGAGTCTTTTCCCGTCAAAAGGAAAGTTACAACGTCGCTCATTTCGATTTGAGTTAAATAATTCAGAACAGATTATTAGCGAAGACTTGGAGTTGGGTTGGGTTGCACGCAAAGATCAGGGAACTACAATAATATTTGAAGGTCTTCGAATACCCGAATATCTCAACCACTTTCCGAAGCGCTCTGATACTTTTCTAAGATATTTTAGTGCACATTTTATAGCCGATTTTTTAGTCGCGGGTGGTCCGCAAGTCACCGTCGATATCGACGGAAACGAAACGCTGTTTCCTAATGCAGTTTCTAGTTTGGTTGTCGGGGAGAGAAAGTTTACTGGGGGGTTTGATCATGAAGTATTTGGAAAGCTCTATATAACAGGGTTTGCATGTCAACCTGAGGCGAGTACTGGTTTAGAAGGAGGGCACCAACTGCACTTTCTAGCAGATGGCCGTACAGTTGAAACTCGGAAAGTTGATAATTTAATAGGATTAAAATACATCTCTGAGGGTCAGGAGAAGGAACTATATTTTCATGGCTGTGTGTCAGGCGAATTTCTTGATAAGCGTGTTAATGAGGGACGCACGGCCTTCACTTTTCCCGAGAGAACATTAAAAGCACTATGTCGACATTGCGTCGACCAAGTTAAAGAACTTTTATTGCCAGATCAGATTGAAAAATACCAAGAAACTCGAAAAGAAAAATACGAAGAGTTTGTAAGAAGGCATCCGATTTATGGCTTTGATGATAGTGCTACTCAACTGGGTAGAGTGCCGTTCCATGCGCTGGAAGCTGAAGATTTTGCTGCTGGTTTAGTTAAACATCAAATACGAAGGGATGAGGCTCGTCAAGATGCGGTTCAGAAGGTTATAGATACTCTTGAAACTGGAGCTGATATTCCTTCGGACTTCACTCAGTCTGTAGTGCTGGCAGCACAAGAAATTCATTCTTCTGAGCAACTTGCACTTGCGCAACATGTGGTTAGACGAAAGTTAGTTTTAGAGTTAATGGAAAAGCTTCTAGCTCGTGTGCGCTCCAAAAATAATGCTGATGATGACTTTCATTTGGAAAAAACACTTCATTCTTTCATTTGCCCTATGAATGTCAGGGGGGACGATAACCTTGAGTTCAAAAGTAGAGCGCACGATCTTTGGATAGTTGATGAAAGGTTGGCATTTACTCGCGCATTTTCTTCGGACAAAAGGTTGGACAAAGTTCTTAAAGAGGGAGGATCCGCTCAAAGGCCTGATCTGTTCGTTTGGGATCTTGCTTACGGGCTAGGCACAACTGAGCCAGAAATAGATGCTGATCATATAGATCTATCGACGCCACTCAAAAAGGTGCTCGTTGTTGAATTTAAAAAGCCCGGACGTCAAAATTATTCAAAAGCCGAAGACCAGATTGAACAGCAAATCACAAAATACTTGGCCCAACTTAAAGGTGGAGAAATAGAAACCTTTGATAAACAGAGGGTACGTGTAGCTAACGATTGCGTATTTTATTGCTATGTAATCGCGGATATTGTTGGTGACTTAGAGCTACAGCTATCTGGATGGGAAACAACGGCGAATGGAGAGGGCAGAATTCGTCAACTTAAGAACCAATATCGCGGGTCTATAGAAGTGATTCAGTGGCAAGACCTAATCAACGATGCGTGGCAAAGAAATAGTGCAACTCTACACGCTGCGGGTTTGAGTAGAAGTAAACCAACCGCGCTTGCAAAAAAAGAGGTCTAATCGTTGCCTGTTTTAAATGAAGATCAAATAAAGGCTAAAATCGCAGACGGATCAATCGTCGCTATTACACTTGATACAAATATATTCGATAAATATGGGTGCAACCTTGATTTCAAGATATTTTCTTCCCTAGATCAATTCAAATCAGGGAGCATAAGGGTCGTTTTTTCCGAAATTGTGGCAGAGGAAATTCAACGTCATATTTGTAATGATGCACTCGAAGCAGAGAGGGCATTAAAAAAGGCGTTAAAAAGGCAAAAAAACCGTTGGAAAGCAGACTTCGATTTGGATGGTACGCTAAATTCCATGAAAAGAGGCTTAACACCGAAAGCCTTGGCACAAGAGCAGATAGCCAAGTTTTTCACTGCAATAGATGGTGAGGTAATACCCGCCTCAGGGAAAGTTGATGTAAGTGGAGAAGTCATACGTCGTTATTTCAGTGGTGAGCATCCATTTGAAAAAAACGAAGCAAAGAAACATGAATTTCCAGATGCATTTGCGCTGTTGAGTTTGGAGAAGGCCTTTCCAACCGAAGGGACAATGCTTCTTTGTGTAAGTAATGATGGAGGTTGGAAAAGGTTTGCTGAAACATCAAATACACTTGTGTGTGTAGATGCGATTGATACCGCTCTCTCATATTTTGAGCATGGCGGCCGTCATGTAGTTGATCGGGCAATAACACTTTTAAAATCTGGTCGCGCTGCATCCCTTATGGCATCTATAGAAACCGCAATAGAATATCGGCTTGGTGATGGCGATTTCATACCAGTATGCCAATCACATATGAGCTATGAACCTGAGCCTCTTGGAGGTGAGCCTCAAGATATTGACCCAGACACTATTTCTGAGGTCAAAATAGTCTCTTCGAACGAAGAAGAAATTACATTCACATTTAAAACTAGGGTTTCGATAGAGTTTGAAGCAGGGTTCCATTTCCAAATTTACGATAGCATTGACAAGGATTATGTCAGTCTAGGAACTCAATATGCGACTACGGAAACGGAAATGGATTTTGTAGTGCTTGCTACCATTTTCCGTGATGAGGAAGGTGAGCCTGAGGCGAGTTATGTTGAGGTAATGCTGTCTGGGTTTATGGAAATTGATTTTGGATATGTGGAGCCTTTTTCTGACGAAGATCCAGCAGATGAATAATGTTGACTGACATCTTGATAATCATAGAGAGCAGTAGATTAAAAAAAAGTTCCCGTTCGCCAGAAATTTCATAACAACACTACAGCTTCGAGAAGGCCTGTATTTTCACAGTTAGTTTTTTCTATACCTTCTATCATGATATTTGGTTAAGTTGATGTATTGATGCCTTAAAAGGCTACAGAAGCATTTAGCATGACAATTAATCTCGACTGCTAAGCTGAACTTCAGGGAGCAGAAGCGAAAGTATGTATTTGCTTCCGTGACGCTTCCGTTAAATTTCATGTGCTAAGTGGTATTTTAGCTAAGTTACTGATTTTATTGGCGCACCCTATAGGATTTGAACCTATGACCTCTGCCTTCGGAGGGCAGCGCTCTATCCAGCTGAGCTAAGGGTGCATCAGGGATGAGGGCGCTATTAGGACAAGCGGAGGCGTTGTGCAACGGTGGATGTGCAATGACTTGCGAAATCAACACAAGATATATCTCGCCAATAGGCCTTAAAATTTA
>JALZUE010000126.1 GCA_023301705.1 Alteromonadaceae bacterium
GATTTAGAAGAGTTATGGTTTGCATTACAAACTGAAATGACAGAATCTGGTAAAATTGTTAAGTTCACTTCAGAAATAACAAACCTTGATGGTTCTAAATCAACTGAAGAAGTTACTCGTATTGGTACATTTAACCTTGTTTCTAACAATGGTTACTTGAACTACAATGATGATGTTGGTCAAGTTCAACCACTACCTAAACAGCCGGCCGGTTATATCTCTGAATCAGCTCCTGCTTTCTTTAAAGCGTCTTCTGGTTATGCTCCTGTATATTTAGATCCATCTCGTGGCGCTATTTTACAATTAGAAACACGTAAGAAAACAGTTACTGAGTTTTATCATCAAGGTGGTACTGTTGGTTATGCAATCACTATATTGTTAGGCTTAGGTTTCTTAATTGCTTTAGAGCGTTTTATTGTTCTTGGCTTATTAAGCGCTAAAATGTCAGCTCAACAGAAAAATCTTGATAAACCAAATACAAACAACCCATTAGGTCGTTTATTACAAGTTTACCAAGATAACAAAAACTCTGATGCTGAAACATTAGAATTAAAACTTGATGAAGCGATTTTACGTGAAACACCAAAAATTGATCGTGGTATTACATTAATTAAAATGTTTGCAGCCATCGCTCCATTAATGGGTTTATTAGGTACTGTTATCGGTATGATCTTAACCTTCCAAACAATTACATTGTTCGGTACAGGTGACCCTAAAATCATGGCAGGTGATATTTCATTAGCACTTGTAACTACTGCATTAGGTCTTATTGCTGCATTACCTCTAATACTTGTACATAGTGTTGTTGCAGGTAAGAGTAAATCTGTACTTCATAAGTTAGACGAGCAAAGTGCTGGTTTAATTGCTGCAATCGCAGAGAAGGAATCTAAATAATGTTATTCCTGATAGAACTAATCGAGTCTGTCAGGGGTTTTATTGCGACAGGCGGTAACGTTTTATACTTTGTTGCCTTCGCTCTCTTATTAATGTGGATATTAATGATTGAAAGATATTGGTTCCTTGCAGCTAATTACCCATCTATGCGTAAGCGTATTATTGGTAATTGGGATGCTAGAGAAGATACTACTTCATGGTATGCGCATCGTATAAGAGAAACATGGATCTCTGAAGCGACAGAAAAATTAGAACAAAATATGATTACCATCAGAACAATTGTGGCAATGTGTCCATTGATTGGTTTACTTGGTACTGTAACAGGTATGATCGGCGTTTTCGAAGTGATGGCGCAACAAGGAACTGGTAATCCGCGTCTTATGGCATCTGGTATATCTATGGCAACAATTCCTACAATGGCAGGTATGGTTGCAGCGTTATCAGGCGTATTTTTTAGTTCAAGATTAGACGCAAAAGTTAAACTAGCAAAGGCTGAACTGGTTGACAGTTTACCTCATCACTAGAGAGATATTAAAATGGCACGTAAACGTATTCGTGAAGACGAAGAAGCAGCAATAGATATGACACCGATGCTCGACATCGTATTCATCATGCTGATCTTCTTCATTGTTACTACTTCTTTTGTAAAAGAAGCTGGTATTGAAGTAAATAAGCCACAAGCAACAAACCAATCTACACAAAAATCAGCTAATATTTTTATTGCTGTAACTGGGAATGGTGAAATTTGGTTAGATAAACGTCGCGTTGATATTGAACGCGTTGCAGCGAACATTGAAAAATTATTAGCTGAGCAACCAAGTGAAGTTGTTATTGTTCAAGCAGACAAAGATGCTAAACATGGCATTGTTGTTAAAGTTATGGATGCAATTAAAGATGCAGGCATAGATCGTATTTCTATTGCAGCAGCTAAGGGGTAAACCATGGTTCGCTTTTTAGTATCTATATTACTAGGGGCGGCAGTAACGTTTGCTTTATTTACTTTTATGGCTTTTCTTATTTCTAACGATCAAGTTAGATTAGATGAGTCTTTAGAAAATATTATTGTTGAAGTAAATACAACGCCGCCTAAGTCAGCTGCAGAACAACGTAATCGTGTTCCGCCGCCGCCGCCGCCGCCGCCAAAGAGTCCGCCTAAACCTCAAGCTCCTGAGCCTGAGAATAATGATGCGAATCCTGGTATTTCATTTAACTTACCAGGTATTGATGTAGCTTCGGCAAGTACCGGTATTTCTGGACCAGGTGATTTTGGTCGAGATGGTGATGCTGCTCCTATTGTACGTATTGACCCTAAATATCCACAAGCTGCGGCTCGTGAAGGTAGAGAAGGTTGGGTAGAACTATCATTTGATATTGATGAAATTGGTGGAGTAATAAATATTAAGGTGCTAGCTCAATCGCATCGTGTATTTGTTAAAAATGCTAAACGTGCATTATCAAAGTGGAAGTACAAACCAAAAGTTGTTGATGGCCAAGCTGAAGTACAAACTGGCTTATCAGTTAAATTAGAATTCTCAATAGCGGGAGATCAATAATGATTAAACAATTATCTAGCTCTTTCGCTGTAGCGACAATTTTATTTACTATAAATATGCCAACAGCAATGGCTGCCAAAGCGGAAGCTCCTGTTTGCCCTGGTGCATTAATTGATGGTAAAAAACGTAAAAACCAATTGATGACAGCAACATTAGGTAAAAAAGTGCAAGCTGCTTTTGATGCTTATTCTGCTGACGATATTGATGGTGGTATTGCAATATTACTTGATGCAAGTGCCAAAGACCCTTTTGATATTGCATCAAAAGATCGTTTTTTAGCGCAGTTTTATGCACAAAAAGGTAAGTTCGACGAATCAATTAAATTATTAAAATCAGCAGTCGATGCTAATATTTTAACTGAACGCGATCATGGCGATACTTTACGTTTATTAGCTGATGTTCAAATTCAAGAGCAATTTTATAAAGAGTCTATCGAAAACTATTACAAGTGGATGACATTCACATGTAAGGAAGAAAGTGATGTATGGACTCGCATTGGTCAAGCGCATTATGCACTTAAGCAATTAGATAAAATGATTGAACCGGCAGATAATGCAATTCGTGTTTCGGAAGAACCTGATCAAAATCCTTATATTTTAAAAGTTACTTCATATTATGAGCGTAAAAAATATAAAGAGTCGATAGATGTATTAGAAACGCTTGTTAAAACTTTCCCTGAGGAAGAGCGCTGGTGGACACAACTTGGCATGTTCTACTTATTAGTAGAAGATTACAAAACGTCGTTACAAACATTAGAACTTGCTTATACCCAAGGGTATTTAACTAAAGAAGCTCAAATTAAAACGTTAATTCAATTGTATTCGTCTAACGATATGCCTTTCAAAGCAGCGCGTTTATATGAAAAACATATGAAAGACGGCTCTCTTGAGAAAAATATTTCAAACTTAGAAGCGTTAGCTAATGCATGGCATTCTGCTTTACACATTGATGATGCAGCTAAAGTTTATGGTGAAGTTGCTAAATTAACGAATGAAGCAAAGCATTACCAAAAACAGGGTTTGTTATATGTTCAAGATGAGCAATTTACTAAAGGTATAGCTTCACTAAACAAAGCAATTGAGTTAGGTGTAACTAAACCAGGTAAGTTGTACATGAGTATTGCGGAATCACACTTTTATTTAGGTCAATATAAAAGTGCTAATACGGCAATCAAGAAAGCAATTACTTATCCTGAAACACGTAAATATGCGCGTGGATGGAAATCATTTATTGAAGATACTGCCAGAAGAAAGGGCGTTTCGATTTAATTTGATTTATATCATTAAAAAAGCCAGCTTCATGCTGGCTTTTTTGTTTAATAAGTAAAACGTTTACATTTTTTTAATTTGTTTCATTATTTGGTTTTTGCAAGAAAGGGTTTTGATTTCTGTAAATAACTGGTTTGCTTGCGGGTATTGTAATTTTAAATATTTTAACCACTGTTTTAGACGGCTCGAATAATAATACTTGCTCTCACTTTCTTCATTATTACTATAACGTAGTAAAACTGCTTTCAATTGAGCTAGTGAGTAGGGCTGCTCATTGTGTTTAATAACGTTAGCCAAATTAGGCATGGCTAAAGCGCCTCTTCCCAACATCAATATTTTAGAATGACTTTGCTTTATACATTGCTGCGCATCTTCGGTTGACCATATTTCTCCATTAGCGACTATATCCATATCATAGTTAGGTAATGAGCTAATGTGGCTCCAATAGGCTGGTGGTTTGTAACCATGTTTTTTGGTACGCGCATGAATTGTTAGCATATTAGCGCCCGCATTATTCACCGCTGCAGCAACATCTTTGAAACGTTCAGTATCATTAAATCCTAAACGTATTTTTGCTGATAGTTGCTCATTCTTGCCAATCGTATTTTTTACTTCTAATAAGATCTTATAAATAAGATCAGGATCATCGAGTAATACAGCGCCACCTTTATTTTTGTTAACTGTTTTAGCAGGACAGCCAAAATTTAAATCAATACCATGAGAGCCGAGTTCAATAGCACGTGCCGCATTATCAGCTAAGCATGTTGGGTTTTGACCCAGTAATTGCAGCCTTATAGGGGTGTCGTTTGCTGTGGTAGCTGTTTTTTGTAATTCTGGTGCTATGCGGTAAAACATATGTTTAGGCTCCAGGTTTTCAACTACGCGTAAAAATTCTGTAATACATAAATCGTAATGGTTGATAGAGCTTAAGGTTTTTCTCATTAATTGATCAATAACACCTTCCATTGGTGCCAAAATTAATTTCTTTACGTGCTCAGGCATTGTTCTTATTGATCCTCAAAAATAAGGTAGAAATATTAGTAATTGCTAACATAACAAAATGAGCTTATGTCAGAAAACTTAGTTAATGAATTTAAGTTTAAGAACTAATTGTTTATTAAATTAACTTATATAGTTATTATCAGTTTCAGGCGCTATTTTACTATAAATATGTATGTTTAGGAATTCAGCTTTATCGTAAAAAAACGTATTTTCTACATGTTTTTATTTAGCGGACAGGGTTCATTATTCAGTACTTTATTTTTAAATACATCTATAAAAAAATGTTCAATTGCTTTATGCTACGAGGTAAATTTTAAAAGAAATTTAGCTTGATGAAACCTGATTTAGACGTGATAAAAAATGCAATTCATACTATTCCTAATTACCCTATCGAAGGAGTAATGTTTCGAGATGTGATGGGGATATTAGAAGATGGTGATGCCTTTGCTTTAACAATATCTCATTTAGCCGATCAATATAAAGATCATAACTTTACTAAAATTGTTGGTACAGAAGCTCGAGGTTTCTTGTTTGGAGCGCCTTTAGCTATTGCACTAGGTATTGGCTTTGTTCCTGTTCGTAAACCAGGTAAGTTACCAAGGGCAACCTTTGCTCAAAACTATCAGTTAGAATATGGTGAAGATACACTCGAAATTCACCAAGATGCTCTTTGTGGCAATGATAATGTATTAATTGTTGATGACTTATTAGCCACAGGTGGCACTATTGAAGCCACAACTAAGTTAATTCGTAAATTAGGTGCTAAAGCCGAACACGCTGCATTTGTTATTTCATTACCTGATTTAGGTGGCGAGAAGCGCTTAGCTGATGCTGATTTGTCTTTATATTCTTTAATTCAATTTGAAGGCGAATAATTCATTATGAGTTATCAGGTGTTAGCAAGAAAGTGGCGACCTAAAAAGTTCAATGAATTAATGGGGCAAGAGCATGTTGTCAATGTATTAACTAATGCATTATCACAACAAAGGCTTCATCATGCCTATTTATTTACAGGTACGCGTGGTGTTGGTAAAACAACAATTGCACGTATCTTTGCTAAAAGCCTAAATTGTTTAACAGGTATTTCAACCAACCCTTGTGGTGTTTGTGATGCTTGTGTTGATATCGATGAAGGGCGCTTTGTTGATTTACTTGAAATAGATGCTGCCTCACGGACAAAGGTTGACGATACCCGTGAAATTTTAGATAACGTTCAATATGCGCCTAGTCGAGGTCGGTATAAAGTTTATCTCATTGATGAAGTGCACATGCTTTCGCGTAGTAGCTTTAATGCGCTATTAAAAACGCTCGAAGAGCCTCCAGAACATGTGAAATTTATTTTAGCGACTACTGACCCTCAAAAGTTACCGATTACCGTTTTATCTCGCTGTTTACAGTTTCATTTAAAAGCATTAAATGTCCACCAAATAAAACAACAATTAGAAAGTATTTTATCAGCAGAGTCAGTTAGTATTGATTCAGCTTCGTTAAGTTTATTAGCTAAATCAGCCCGTGGCAGTATGCGCGATGCGTTAAGCTTAACTGATCAAGCTATTGCCCAAGGGCAGGGTGAAATATCTATTGCAAATGTTCAGCAAATGTTAGGTGGTATTGATCAGCTATGGCCATATCAGATTCTAATTTGTCTGATTAAGAATGATACTCAAGCATTAATGAATTTATCGTTGAATATTGCCAGTTATGCACCTAATTACAGTCAATTACTTGCTGAGATTATTCAATTATTACATCAAGTCGCAATGAATCAAGTGGTTGAATATCAATTTGATTTATCGCAAGAGCAAAGTAGTTTGCTCGTTAAGTTTACACAATCAATGATGCCTGATGATGTTCAGTTATATTATCAAATAGCTGTAGCAGGTCGAAAAGACTTGCCTTACGCGCTTGATGAACAAGCAGCGTTTGATATGACATTATTACGTCTGGCTGCATTTAAGCCAGCTCGACATGAGGCTACTAACGTTAGTGAAACATCAACTAATGATAATGCTATAGTTTTTGATGATGTAACATCTACAGATATAAAACCTAACGCTAGTGATGCCAGTTCAGTGACCAGTACACAAGTCTCGTTGCCTAGTCAAAACCGTATCGAAGAGCCTGATAATAATCAATCGCTTACTAAAGGTGTGATTAGTTCAGAAGTACAAAAAGTTTATGATGAACCGCAGCAAAGTATGGCTCAAGATACCAATAAATTTGATAATGTTGTTGATAATCAATCAACACATCAGCGTTTGCATGAATTAGAGAAAGTCTCTGAAACTCAATCTGAGAATACGGATAATAGTTCTCAACAATTTAATACAACTGACGCTCAAGACAACTCTACACAAACTGAAAGTATTGACAGTAAATTACACAATAATACTGCCACTGAATCACCTGTTGCTGCTATTTTAGCTTCTCGCAATATGCTTAGAAGTAAAAAAAAGCAACAGGAAAATAATGTAAAAAAGTCTGAAGACGTCAAAGGGCGTCAGGCCATTATTGAAAAGCAAAGTGAAACACAGCAGTTAAAAGAACAGCGCCAAGTTAAAACAGAAGAGTTCACTTCTAATGTAGCTTCGTTAACAGAACCTTTAGTGACAGAGTCATCAACGTATACTCCTGACGTGATTGATCCTGCAACAATACACTCTGCTAACCAAGTTGATAAATGGGCAAATATGATTGATCATATGGCGCTAAATGGTCGTTTACGCCAATTGGCTATCCATGCAACCATTAATCAGTCTTCAAATGATAATCACTTGATTTTAAATTTAAATAGGTCAACTAAGCATCTTCAAAGTCAGGCCGCTCATGAACAACTAGAGAAAGCGCTGTCTGGGTTATTAAAACGTAATATTACAGTCACTATCGAAGTTGTTGAAGATACTGTTGCCGACCCTTATCAAATTCAATCAGACATTAATGATAAGCGCTACCAATATGCAAAAGCATTATTATATGATGATAATGTTGTTCAACATTTACATAACGAATTTCAAGCGACTCTCGATGAATCTAGCATTGAAGCGCTATAACAGTTTGTTAATTAATTTATACTTGAATTTTTTTTTACCAGCCATTAATCTGGCGGTAATTGTTTTAAAGAGGAAATAATATGAAAGGCGGAATGGGGAACTTGATGAAACAAGCCCAACAAATGCAAGCTAAAATGGCGAAAGCTCAAGAAGAATTAGCAAGCATGGAAGTTGTTGGTGAAGCTGGTGCAGGTATGGTAAAGGTCACCATGACAGGTGCTCATAGCGTTCGTCGAATTGAAATTGATCAAAGTTTAATGGAAGACGACAAAGAAATGATTGAAGATTTAACCGCTGCGGCTGTCAATGACGCTGTTCGTCGTGTTGAAGAGCAAAACAAAGATAAAATGGGTGCGCTAACTGGTGGAATGCAAATGCCTCCTGGAATGAAAATGCCATTTTAATGCAAGTAGTCTAGCTTAAAGGTTATCTATGTTTTAATTCATAGATAACCTTTGAACTACAATAATATTTAATTGTATCTCTAAACTTACTTCGAATAAAAGTTATTCACAGTATTGTATCAAGCCTAGTAATGGTTAATGTAACCTTTACACAAAAAGCTGTAATTGACTGTTTATAATAATAAACCTTCCCTAAAATAGTTCTGCACCAGTTTTGCTTTTTGTATATCTTTAACTTATTGGCACAAGACTTAATCAGCTTGTTAAATTTTTAATAAAATAGTCAATTCTTCTGGAATATCACTACCCGCAGGTAAGTAAGCAATTGCTCCCTTATTGTTCTTTAAATATTCTATTACTTTTCTTTCATCATCTATCTGTTTAGGTTGCTTTTTTCTTCCTGAAAAACGCATTTGAGCCCAGTAAGATTGAATGCGTGCTTCTGTTAACCCAACAACTTTTGTATTGAATAATATACGAGCTTTATTATCAGAAGGAAGGATAATAGCCTCCAAGTCATGCTTTAGCGCTCCGCCCATAAATAAGTTTCTTATGTCACGCCTGGAAACTTTAATAAGTTCATTATTTGTATTTGCAACAACAACTAACATTTCCTCTTGTGCTGCAGCTGTGTGTGACGTCATAACTAAAATAAGTACATACAAAGGGATATTAAATATAAATTTCATTAAAACACCCACTCTAATGCTAGTTGATATAAAGGTGCTTGGTTATCGAAATTGTCATTCAAACGTTCAAAATTAGCTGTGCTATCACTTGCAGTCCTAGTCCATGTGACTTCAGCTTTTAATGCTAAATTAGTTTTCCAGTTCCAACGTGTTCCAATGGTTATGCTTTCAGAAGTATTAAAAGCTAATTGAGAAAAAGTAAAATTATAGCTAGCGGCTAAAAAATCTAAATCATCACTTAAACCTAGAGGTATCTCATTAACAGGCGAGCCTGTTGAGCTATTTGTTTTGCCATAAGAGGCATAAGTTGTATATGACCTATAGTTATATCCGGCAACCAAATAGAAACTATCAATAGTTGGAACTACCGAACTTTCCCCTGTTATTTTTGTATATTCGGCACTTACAAAGTAATCAAACTTTTCGTATGTAGTTCCTAATTGGTAAAATTCAACTTTGCCATTAGGGTTTAAAGATGCTGCACTTTCAGTAAAACCTGACTGTGACAAAATGGTACTAAAATCTAATAACTCTCTAATTTCAAAAAATATATCAGCACGATGATAAGCAGCTCTAAAAGTTAAACTGTCATAATTAATATTAAAAATGAGCCCTTGAGTATCATTCACATTAGAAGGAACTGTTACTCCTGCGCTTATTATGTCTCCATTAAAACTCCCCCAAAAAGCTTCGAAGCCTAAAAGGAAGTCTCCTACACTTCGCTCGTAACCAGCTAATATACCGTCGAATGTGGAAAAATATACAGAGCTATAAACTTGTTGTGGTAAGGTTATCCAAGGGTAAACAAAACCCACATCAATTACGTCGCTGTAATTAAAGAAAGGAGTTCGTTGTCTGCCTACTTTTATTTGTGTAAAACGATTAGGTTCATAGGTTAAATATAACCATTCAATACCAGATTCTCGTTCATCCCCGCTTATCCCAATAACCTGTGCGGTCGCTGAAAGTTGACTTGATATTTTATAATCAGCTTGTAATGCAATTAGGCTTTGTTCCGAAAAGCTTAAGTTGTTGTCATAGCCAAGGTACGTAGCATCACTTTCATCAAGGTACCCTAATACAACACGTGCAAAACCAGAAAACTCTAATTTTTCATTAAGTTTTTCAGCATAACTTAAATTACTAGATAGACATAATAATACAAATAAAAAAATACTATACTTGTATTGAAGAAATTTTATTTTCAAAATAATACTTAATGAAAAATTGGTTTAATAACATAAAAGGTAGTTTAAATATTTTTATTGTCAATAAATGTTAATAAAATTTAGAAGCACTAATTAAAGGGCTCGAACGTTAGTTTCTGAAAATTTATATTAATTTTTAAGTTAGGTTAGTAAAATTATCGAATTAGTAGGTAAAAGATAAAGACTGAATGCTTTAGTTTTCTAATACACTATGATTTTTCTTTATTGTTAGCTATTAACAAAATACTTTCTAATGGAATTGGTTTGTGAAAATAATAACCTTGCATTTGATCACAACCGTAAGCCTTCAAAAGATCAGCTTGGCTCTCATTCTCAACTCCTTCAGCACATACTCTTAAGTTTAACTGTTTGGCCATTTCAATAACTGTTTTGGTAATTACTGTGCTTTGTCTCGATATTGCGAGATTGTCAATAAACTGCTTATCAATTTTTAAAGTATTTAACTTTATTTTCGTTAAATAGCTTAAAGATGAATAACCAGTACCGAAGTCATCTAATGCGATTGATGATCCCGTATCGATAAGTTCACCTAAAAAGCGATTAGCAATATCGAAGTTTTCTAAATAAGCGGATTCAGTCACTTCGAATTCAATCTGTCTAGGGTCAATATTGTATTTTTTAAATAAGTCTTTAATAAAAAAAGTTAAACTATAATTCTTTATATCATGTGCTGATAAGTTTAAAGATATAGTGATACTGTTTTCTGATAAATCATCTAATGTTTTTAAATCTTTAAATACTTGCTTTATTACCCACTTAGTAATTTGTATTACTTTACCACTTTGCTCTGCAATTGGAATAAACTCTGCAGGAGATACAAAGCCTAAAGTAGGGTTAGTCCATCTAATTAACGCCTCGTAACCAATTAGCTGTTCAGAAGGAGAGACTTTACCTTGGTAATGAATAGTAAATTCATTATTTTTTATAGCAGAAGATATTGAGTTTGCGATAAGTATTTTTCGTTTATTTTCTTCCATCATTGAAGGTAAGAATAATGTGTATTTATTTCTACCTGCATTTTTAGAGCGATACATAGCAATATCTGCATTACTAATAAAGTCATTAATGTTAAGACCAGAATCAATTAGTCTAGCAATTCCAATACTAATACCTACCTTAACTTCCCAATCATTTATTTTAAAAGGAATATTAATGGTGTCTATAATATCACTTGCGATATTAATGAGCTTTTCATTACTTGGACTATTGTGTGATAAAATTAAAAACTCGTCACCACCTATGCGAGAAATGATATCGCCTTTCATTAAACAAGCTTTTATTCTTTCGCCTACTTGTAATAATAATTTATCGCCAGTATCGTGCCCTAAACTATCGTTAACGGTTTTAAAACCGTCTAAATCAAGGTATATGAGTGATAAATTATTATTATTAATTGTTGAATTAGATAACTCTTCACCAAGAATTTTTAAGAAATAGCTTCTATTGGGTAAACCTGTTAATGAATCAAAGTTTGCCAGTTTTTCCATTTTCTCTTGTTGATCAATTAATGTAATTGTATGTTTTTCATTTATTTCGGTTTCAGTATTAATTGTTGCCATCATATTATTAATATTTCGGCTTAATTCAGCGACTTCTGTTTTTCCTTTAATTGTTATACGCAATGAGTAATCTTTGGTTTGTTGAATTTTTTTAGCTAGAAAAGATAAGCGAGTAAGTGGTAAAAATAACCTTTGCTGTAATATTGATGAGATTGAAATCATCAATACTGCAAAGAAAATAGTTATGGGTAAAATATCTTTTAATAGTGCAATTTTACTCTCTTTTAATGGCGTTTTAGAATCATGTACTATTAATAAATAACCTAAAGGTAAACGTTTATCACCAATAAGCTTTAACGCTATCAGTTCATCTTCCACTATTTGTACAGTTAAGTTTTTAGTGTTTAAGTACTCTGCTGGCACCTCAATCGAAGTACCACCATCGCTATAGCCAATATACGTATCAATTTGCTGCCATTTATTATCATAAACTTTGGCAAACTTTACATTTTTATATGAATCAAGCCGTAAAAGGGTATTTGTAACTTCGAAGGAGTCTTTTGAAGCTAGCGACGGTATTAAATCGTTAGCCATGTTTTCTGATAAGCCATTTAAATTGTTTTTCACTGCTTCACGATATAAGTTTTCGTGCTCTTGTATGGCAAAAAAAACGACCACAACACTGACCAGGAATATGGTAATTGCATTTAAGCTGGTTGTAGTACTTTTTATCGTTTTAAAAAACATCGTATCCTATTACTTATGAATAATTAAAGAGCACCTCATTTTTGTATAAGGTCATATGTTGCTCTTTAAGTTTTATGTCATAAATATAGAACAAATTATCAATTTTGCTACTTTAATAGGCAGGGTTTTGCTTTGAAATTTGAAACACTTACGTCTAAATCTTTTAATATGCCGTCTTCTAGATTATAAATTAAACCGTGTACAGTGATATCTTGCTTACTTTCCCAGGCTCGACGTAAAATAGTGGTATTACATACGTTGGCAACTTGTTCAATAATGTTTAGCTCACAAAGCAAGTTTACACGCTCTGTGTTATCGGTAACGTTTTCAAATTTTTCTTTATTAAAACGATAAACATCTTGTATGTGTCTTAACCAGTTATCGATTAACCCTAAGCTTTCATCTTGTAGAGATGCTGCTACGCCGCCACAGCCATAATGACCACAAACAATTATGTGCTTAACTTTTAAAACATCAACGGCATATTGCAATACAGATAGACAATTTAAATCGGTATGAATAACTTGGTTAGCGATATTTCTATGTACAAATACTTCACCAGGAGCCATTCCTAACAAAGCATTAGCAGGAACACGGGAGTCAGAGCATCCAATCCATAAATACTCAGGTTTTTGCTGCTCTGATAAGTTTTTAAAAAAATCAGGATTATCATTCGTTACGTCATTAGCCCAACGAGAATTTTTTTCAAATAAGTGTTTTAGTCG
>JALZUE010000127.1 GCA_023301705.1 Alteromonadaceae bacterium
GTTTTACCAACCCAAGAGCTTTAAGTCAGAAAAACCTTGAACGCGGCTTAAGCAAGGGGCACAACATAAAAAAAATAGTCTCAACTCTTAGGGGAGTCATACGCATGGCAAATACTGCAAACATAAATACAGAAGGGACGTTTTTGGGGCACCCCAAAGGTCTTGTTATTTGCTTCTTTACAGAAATGTGGGAACGTTTTTCTTATTATGGTATGCGCGGATTGCTCTCTCTCTACTTGATTCAGCATTTCTTATTTTCAGACACTGAATCCAATATGATTTACGGCGGTTACATCGCCCTTGTTTATATAATGTCTATGGTTGGAGGAATTTTATCTGATAAATTTCTCGGCCAAAAAAAGGCTGTTACCTATGGTGCAATTTTATTAATTCTTGGACACTTCGGGATGGCTTTTGAAGGTTCTGGGGGTGTTGAAACACTGAACTTTGATAATAAATCTTATACTATCGAAGATGTTGGGCGTGATAAAAACCGCCAACTCTTTATTGACTACGAAGGCACCTCACGCAGGATAGTGTTCAACAGTAAGAAGTTCATATCATTGGATGGAAAACGATATCTACCTGTAAATGATACAGGGAAAGGCGATTATGTTGTTGAACGTCAAACCCGTGGTTTAATTCAAAACGTTTGTAATGTTTTTGGCATGAGTTGCGCAGGCCCTGCTCCATCAACCACCTTGATCTTAAATGGTACGCGGCATGCAGTTTCAGATTCTGAAAGCGGAATGTCTGTAAATTTTAATGGACGTGAAATTAGTTTACAGGAAACATCGGAATCAGATATTTTAGTCCTGAGAGATGCGACGGACCTTAAAGAGCCTGATGTTACAAATCTTGCAACAACTATTTCAGACGGGCAATACTCAACTTCTGTCGAACGGCAGCCCTTATATGTAAATATCTTATTCTTATCGCTGGCTTTAATTATCGCAGGCGTCGGGTTTTTGAAACCTAATGTATCTACTATTGTGGGTGACTTATACCCCGAAGGAGACCCTCGAAGAGATGGAGGATTTACACTTTTCTACATGGGTATCAATTTAGGAAGCTTTTTAGCAACGTGGTCATGTGGAATATTGGGTATCGTTTATGGGTGGGCCTGGGGCTTTGGCCTGGCTGGTATCGGCATGGTATTAGGACTCGTCGTATTTAAATGGGGCGAAAAATGGCTCCAAGGCGTCGGTGACGCTCCCTCTGCATCAAAACTCAAAGAGAAAGTATTCGGACCAATTAATATTGAATGGGCATGTTATCTTTCGGCGGTTGGTGTTGTTATATTGTGTATGACGCTTCTCAATTATGCAAAAATTATAGGACCGATTGCTGCTTTCGTGGGTGTCGCATTTTTTGCAAGTTTCATTGCTTACTCATTCATAAAGTTGAAAGGTCGAGAGCGCCGCCGTATGTGGGCAGCCTTATATTTTGCAGTCGCACAAATTCCATTCTGGTCATTATTTGAGCAAGCAGGTTCTTCGCTTACATTGGTGACAAGTAGACTTGTAGATACAAATATTGGAGGATGGGACGTTCCTACTCCCGTTTTCCAGTCCTTGAATGCGGGCTTTATTTTCATATTTGCTCCCATGATTGCATGGTTATGGGTCTGGCTAGCTAAAAGAAACTGGGAGCCTTCCACTCCTGTTAAATTTGCTCTTGGGGTTTTCGGGGCTGGATTAGGTTACTTAGTTCTTGTTTTCGGTATGAAGACAGTAGGCCCTTCAGCATTAACGCCTGTGTTCTTTATCTTTGCTATTTACTGGGTTCACACAATGGCCGAGTTAATGCTTAGTCCAGTAGGCTTATCTGCAATGACAAAATTAGCGCCTGCACGTTTGGTAGGCCTCTTCATGGCAGGTTGGTTCGTTTATTCTGGTTTGGGAAATGCGCTTTCAGGTGTCATTGCTGCAGCAGCTGGCGCGGAGACCGTTGGTGGGCAAATTGTTGATGTAGCTGGCGCTAAAAAGAACTACATTCAGGTATTTTCATCAATTGGGTATATCGGGATGGCCATTGGATTTGTTATGCTACTGATTTCACCTATCATCAAAAAATGGATGAACGACTAAAACTAATTCTCTTTGGCTAACCCAATAAAAAAGCCCGCTCAACTGAGCGGGCTTTTTCGTATTCGTTATTAGCTTAGTTAAGCTTAACGTCTATTCTTAACGCCTATTCATGGCCATACGCAGGACATCATCCATCATAGAGCCGTTGCCGTCCGCATCTAGAAGCTTACCAAGGATGCCCATGCCTTGCTGATGAGTTTCTTGTGTCTTGCGTTGCTGACGGGCATTCCCGCCTGTCACTGCGCCTAGAAGCGCCCCAAGACCAGACTTTTGACTTCCGCCCGTCAGGTGTTGCAACGCCATGCCTGTTAGAGCTGACTGCATTGAGGGTTGCCGTGTCTGGCTAGAGAGGCTCCCCATCGCCATTGTTGCCACAAGGGGGAGAAGCTTTTTCAAAACATCTGAACCAATACCTGTTTGCTCCGATGCGCGGCCCGCAACAGCGCGGGACACGTCTTTGCTTCCGAACAAGTGACCGAG
>JALZUE010000128.1 GCA_023301705.1 Alteromonadaceae bacterium
TTTTCAAAAAAAATATTAATTTCGTTCTTAAATTTTTCATCTGTTCTATTTTTAAAGTTTAATTATTATTCAAATTTCTGTGCTGTTTTAGGTCGCTACACACCATATACAAGTACGTTAGCGATAATTTAAAGCTTTTGTTAGCCCTTGTATTTCGCCTTTTATTAAGTTCATTTCTTCAACCCAACCAGAAGCATCTTCAAAAGAGTACTCTGTATTTTCTTTAGTGCTTTTTAATATTCTTTTTGCTTCATCAATTTCGGCTTGTATTTGCACTTTAAACGTATTGCTAACAATGTGTATACCCAATAAATTTAACTTACGCTTGTGATAATACTCGGCAAATTCTGCTATATTATCTTCATCAGGGTTTATGCCTGTGCTTGTTAATTTAGTGAAGTGGTCATAACCATATCTTTCGTCTTCTAATAATTCTTTTGCTGTCATTTTCGTTTATTTAATCGTTAAATCTTCTACACATACACCCGTACTTTAGCAACAATAATAACTACTTAAATTCGTCAGGCATTAAACTTAAGTATCTTTCAAGTTCACTTCCATCATAGTACTCTGTAAATTCTTTTGCAGAAGTCCAACAACACTCTTCTTGGAAAGTTTCAAATTGATCAATTACAGTATCAAAAAAGCAAAACTCCTTTACTCCCTCATCTGCGTTTCCTGTTTGGCATCCTATATCAATAAATCGCTTCATTTGTTGTAATTTTTAAAGTAGAAAATACAATACATAGCTAGTTTTGTTTTATTTATTAAGCAATTCGGTATTCCCGAATTACTGTATTATTTATTTATGTGCGCAGAAATCTTATCAATCAACACTCCTACTTCCTTATACATATTTATGTTTTTAGATGATTTAAAAGAATACTTGCTTTTTAATTCTTCTAGGTTTAATATTAAATCTTTGACTTTTGCATTATCCCCTTTGTTTAGTTCAGCTTGCAAACGAGCTTCTTCTTCTTCTTTAGCTTTTTGTTCGGCTTCTTTTTTAGCCTTTAATTCAGCTTCTAATTTTTCTCGTTTCTGTCTTTCTTCACGCTCTACTTTTTCTTTTGCTTTAAGTTCTGCCTTTAATTTAGATTCATATTCAGCACGTTCTTTTCTTTCTTTTTCTTCTCTAATTTTACGCTCTGCATCTTCTTTAGCTCTTTTTTCAGCTTCTATTTTAGCAAGTCTCTCTTTTTCTTCTGCTTCTGCTTTTAATTTAGTGTTTTCTTTTCTTATGCGTTCCTGCTCTTCTTTTTCGGCTTTTATTTTAGCTTGTCTTTCTCTTTCTGCATCTAATTCAGCTTGTATTTTATCTAAATGAGCTTGTTTTTTTGTTGCTAAATAAGATTCCCAAACATCATTTTCCATACCTGCTAAATCTCTTTCGCTTGCATCTTCTACAAATTCAGACAATAAAACTACTCTTTCAACTTGTAGTTTTGAAATGCGTTCTTTTTCTAAGTTTTCAAAATGCTTCTCAGCATCCATTAACTTATCTTCCATCTGCTCATTAATAACAATTTCTCTGTTTTTAATAGCGTCTACGAATTTACCTCCTGTTAAGAAAAACTCTTTATTAGCCTTGTGCCATTTATTTATTCCTTGAGTTCTATTTTTAACTATTCTCAATCTAAGCTCCTTAAACTTAGGTAGGTTTTCTTCTGTTATTCCTAACTTAGAAACCTCCTCAAATTCTTTTATAAGTAACTTTCTTTCGTCCTTTACAACCTTAAGGCCGTTTGTCAACTCGTTTGCTTTTGTTTCGTCTAATCCGTAATCTTCTGCTTTGATAATTTCAGCTTTCATAATGTTTGTTTTTGTATTAATGATACGCAAATATACATTAAATAATATACTAATTAAACATTTTTAAAAATAAAATAAATAAAAAAAGCCCCCAATTTGAGGGCTTTAATTTTTGTTATTTTTGATTTATCTTAAAAAGGCAAATCGTCCTCTTGTTTTGATGGTGCTTGCTGTTGTTGGTATGATTCAACTGCACTACCTTGATTTTTATTGCTTGAATTTGACCCCATCATAGTCATTTCTCTTGCTATTATCTCTGTAGAGTACCTTTCAATACCATTTTTATCACTCCATTTTCTAGTCCTTAGCTTACCATCCACAAGTATTTTATCCCCCTTTTTAACGTATTCATCTACTATCTCAGATAATTTACCGTTAAAAGTAACCCTAGACCACTCTGTTATTGACTTTTTCTCTCCTGTTTGTTTATCCTTCCAAGTTTCAGTTGTAGCTAATGATAATGTAGTTAATTGACCACCTCCTTCAAAACGCTTTGTTTCTGGGTCTTGCCCTACATTTCCTACTGCTATTACTTTTAAATACGTACTCATATATTATTTTCTTTTTGCGTTACTATTTTGATAAAATCCTTTTTGATAATTAGAATAAGACCATTGACGGTTTCTTTTTAATTTTAAAGCGTCACCATAGGTCATCTCTTTTACTATTGGTGCTTCTCCCTTTTTTGTAGCTACGACCTCTATAATCGTATCTAAAGGTAATTCAAATACTTTTTTAGAGCTTTTTGCCACCGTGTAATTTACTTAATTGATACTTTTTTGACAACTCCCCATCCCTTTCTAATTCTAAATTATGATGGAGACAACAAGGCTTCCAAAATCTTTGATCTAATGTTTTACAAACACCTTTTAACTCTGCTTCTTTGTCAAAAAAACCTTTACCTCTTCCTCTTGTATGCTCTACGGTATTAGCTTTCTCATTACACCCATCTATAAAACAAATTTGATTCTCTGGCTTTCCTAGATACACTATTCTATCTGCTGAATACTGATTACTTATAACAGATTGTTTTTTTGATTCCTTATTTATGGGTTTCCTTTTCTTATAAACGTAAGTCTTAGTATCTTTTTTAGAGACTTTCTTGTTTCTTTTCTCACATTCATAAGAGCAATAAGGCTTCAAAGAACTAAACTGTATGAATTTATTGTCACACAGTTTGTCTTTGCAAGTCTTTAAGTTTTTATCGGTATTCATATAAGCTTTAAATATTATACCTTCTTAGGAGCAAGCATCTTTACTGAAATCTTTGGAAAGCACTCATAGTTTTTAAGACTAAAATCTTCAATATTCATATTATCGAATATCTTATCTACGTTACCATCATAATTTCTACAAAGATCCTTTACTTTATCTGATATAACAAGCTCACAATTTGGTTTTTCTTTTGGATCACGTTTTAAAAGCTCTTTTGATCCTTCAATTTGATTGTCGTATAAATGGACACAATGACCCGTTGCCATTAACCCTAAGTATTTATGACCTGTTATAAGCCCTAATAAATGACCTAGTATATCATAAGAAGCGATATTAAATGAAGCTCCTAAGAACCAATCCCACGCACGCATATTAAACGATAAAAAGAATCCTTTATCTCCATAACCTACACATTGAAATCCTGTATGGCAAGGAGGGAGAGGTGTTTCATTTAATTCAGAAGGATTCCAAGATTCAACTCTATTTCTTGACTTGTTTATGTCTTTTATCATCCCATCTATTACCTCTTTAGGGATATGTAAATTATTCCTAATTAAATAACGCTTAATCCTAGCAAAAGAAGTTCCTAAATCCTTAGCCAGCCTCTTCATAGGAACAGTAAGATAATCGTCTTTAATCCTTTGCTCCTCTTCCATTGTAAATTTAACGTAATTACCTTTATGCATAACTATTATCCTTTTTCTATTTCTGTTAACCCTACAAAATCATCACTACCTAAAAGGTACTCCCCTATTGCAGAATAAGTAATCTCGCCTTTTAAATAACCATTCATTTCATAAGTAGTTGAATGATCTATACGCTCTAATTCTCTGTCTTTTTCAAACTCAACCGTTACTCCATCAATTCTAACTTTTACACCTAAAGTGTTTTGTGATAAAAAGGCGTATTCAATCTCTTCTATATTTTTCATTTAGTTAATTTTTAGCATTAAATTATCCCAATCTGGCTCATTAGTTTCTTTTCTGTCGCAAACACTACACTCTAAATCAGTCCATTCATAACCGTGATTCTCAAAATTATATAAATCCATTTCACATCCACAATCTTCACATTCAAATTCTTTAGAAACACCCCAAAACATAAGATTAGAAAACAAAAACACAAACTCTTCATTCTCACTTAAACAAGGAAAGACTACATTAACAAGATGTTCAAGTACAACGCCCCCATACTCTTCTATAATCATACCTACAGTCTTTCCGTACTCTTCTGTAGGTTCATGCAAAAATTCATCCTTAGTAAGCTTTGAGATAATTAAATCTATAGTTTCCTTTTTATCTGTTGGTACGTAAAGTAATATACCCTCCAACGCATCATTGTCTTTAATTGTAATTTCCACGATAGTATGTTTTTTTGTTGAGTTCAAATATACGTATTTTTATGTAAAAACAATACATTTATATAAATAATCAACTAACTATAAATATCCTTCCTATAATCTTAATATAAGGGGTATTTGTAGATTTTAAACGACTCATAACGCCTGCGGGGCTTATATTTTCTTTTTTAGCGTACTCGCTTTTTCCAATGAGGTTTAATTTATTAACTAATAATTTAAGAAAATACAACAATTCATCCAGAGTAAACACGTTTCTGTCTATTGCGTTTTTAAATTTCTCTTTGTTATTAAGGGATTTCATAAGGTTTAATTTGTTAACTGTTGATATACCGTGTT
>JALZUE010000129.1 GCA_023301705.1 Alteromonadaceae bacterium
CTTTACGTTAACGTAAAGTAACTGGTACGACCTTTGCTGTTTGGTCTACATTTTCAGACATGGCTTTAGTAAATATAGCCCTTACAAATAGTAGGAATTAATACAATGTCATTAACGAATATTGGTAGTACGAATAAACAAAATTCAACATTATCACACCTGTTATCTCCGCTTGATTTAGGCTTTACTACGTTGCAAAACCGTGTGCTTATGGGCTCAATGCATACAGGGTTAGAAGAAGAAAAAAACGGTTTTGATAAAATGGCAGCATTTTATCAAGCGCGTGCGAAAGGTGGTGTTGGCTTAATTGTTACCGGAGGTATAAGTCCGAACTTTAGAGGGCGAATTGCTCCATTTTCAAGTGAAATGAGCAAAAGCTGGCATATTAAAAAACACCAAAAAATTACCAATGCCGTTCACCAGTACCCTACAAAAATCTGTATGCAGTTATTACATGCAGGGCGTTATGCCTATCACCCTTTTAGTGTTGCTCCTAGTAAGGTTAAAGCGCCAATTAGCCCGTTTTCACCATCACAAATGTCAGTTCGTGCAATTAAGCGCACCATTTCTCAATACGCAAAATCTGCCTTGTTAGCAAATAAGGCTGGATACGACGGTGTTGAAATTATGGGTTCTGAAGGTTATTTAATTAATCAGTTTAGCTGCGTACGTACTAATAAACGAACTGATGAATGGGGTGGCAGTATAGAAAACCGCATGCGTTTAGCGGTTAATATTGTTCGTGCTATACGGGAAAAGGTAGGGGAAAAATTTATTATTATTTTCCGGTTATCAATGCTTGATCTCGTTGAGGGTGGTAACCATTGGCAAGACATTATCACCATGGGTAAAGCACTTGAAAATGCAGGTGTTACCTTAATGAATACAGGTATTGGTTGGCATGAGGCACGTATACCTACTATTGTAACGTCAGTACCTAGAGCTGCTTTTACATGGGTGACAGCACGTATGAAAAGTGAATTATCTATTCCACTTATTACGTCAAATAGAATCAATACACCTGAAGTTGCTGAAGATATATTAGCGCGTAATCACGCTGATATGGTATCAATGGCTCGTCCTTTTTTAGCTGATCCTGATTTTGTTAATAAAGCCGCCGATAATAAAAGTCATGAAATTAATACATGTATAGCCTGTAACCAAGCCTGTTTAGATCATGTGTTTAAACAAAAACGTGCTTCTTGTTTAGTAAACCCTCAAGCGTGTTATGAAACAGAGTTAACGTTTTCTGCAGTAAAACAACCTAAACGTATTGCTGTTATTGGTGCCGGGCCCGCGGGTTTAGCTTTTAGTGTTTATGCTAGTCAGCGAGGGCATAAAGTACACCTATTTGATCAGTCACCTGACATTGGCGGACAATTTAATTACGCAAAGCAAATTCCAGGGAAAGAAGAGTTTTATGAAACGTTACGTTATTTCAAAGAGCAATTATCTAAGTGGCATGTCACTTTACATTTAAACACGTTACAAACCGCACAGCAGTTAATTGAAGAAAACTATGATGAAGTAGTCATAGCAACAGGAATAGCTCCGCGTACTTTAAATATTGAAGGTATAGAACACAATAAAGTCAAAAGTTATTTAGATGTATTAAAGCATAAAGAGCCTATTGGTAATAAGGTAGCTATTATAGGCGCTGGCGGTATTGGTTTCGATGTGGCTACTTTTCTAGCTGAAAGCCGTTCATTATCGCTTGATAAAAATGCATGGTTAAATGAATGGGGTATAGATAAAAGCTATCAAAATGCGGGTGCTATATTACATAATATTAATCATGAAAAGTCAGAACGAGAAATTTACTTATTACAGCGTAAAGATACCAAGGTAGGCGGCAACTTAGGAAAAACATCTGGCTGGGTGCACCGTACATCATTGAAGAATAAAGGCGTACACATGATGAACAATATCACCTATTGTCGTATTTCTGATGAAGGCTTTGAAATAGAAATTAACAATCAAAAACAAATACTTGATGTTGATAATATTATTGTTTGTGCTGGCCAAGATTCTGAACGAAGTTTATATGATGAATTGATAGAAAACAGTAATAATGAATGGCACATACATTTAATCGGTGGTGCTTCATATGCTAGTGAACTTGATGCGAAAAGGGCGATTAGACAAGGCGCTGAATTGGCTGCAAAAATTTAATTATTCAATATGCTCTTAAAAGATAGTTTATTTTTAACTTACAATTTAAATTAATTTTTGAATACTTTTTAAACTGGAAAAGTGATAAAAAGTTAAGTATTAATTATAACCAAGGCACTTCTGTAGTGGCTAGTTTTACTTAGCCACTACAAGCAAAGTCAGTTAATTATGGATTAGAAGGGTCATACATACCGGCGTTAGGAACTTGGTCTGTTCCCCAATTATTTCCTGTACCCACAAACATCATTTTTACCTTTGTAATATCTGATGGGTTACCTATTTCACTTAGTGGAATATTCAGCACCGTTGATGTACCTTTGCCCCCTCTAGCCTTAGCACTAGAGTTTACACCTTTCCATTTGCCTTGATTTACCTCTTGTTTCATAGTATTCCAGCCATTACCCGTATATTCAAAGCTGTAACCATAATCAGCATTGAGCCCATTAAGACTTGTTGCTCCTTCCGCTATAGGTACATTAGTCGTATCACTATTGTTAACATTTAAGTAAACACGAATTCTATGCCATTCATCTTTAGCAGCTTTATGTGTTTGTAAAACAACTAGATCACTGCCTTTAATTGCAATAAGAACAGACTCTATATCGTTACCTGGGAACCCAATATCATCAGATTCATCTATTTTAGCGACTACGGTATCTATACTATTATTTGCTTTGACCGAAGGAGTAGCCTTTTTTTCTTCTGGCACTGTTGTACAGCCACTTAAAGTGGAAATAAATAAACCGAGTGATAATAAAAACTTAATGTTATTCATAAATAATGACCTTATTTTGTTTGTGACTTTTTGCTGTACTAATATCTTAAATTGATGATGAAAAGAATTTTTTGGTTTCCTTTTGTTTCTTTTTACTACTTTTGGTTGTTTTTGTCAAATGCATCATAATGTTCTATGCAAAAAACTATTGTCATTCCTATATAATTACATCGCGTATGCCCAAGTTGTTTAGGCAGAACTATTATTAATTTCACAGGCTGATTGCTTCAATTCTTCAGTTTATAAAATTTAAACTTGAAAACTTTATTGATGATGCGCCTTAATAGTAAAGTTACTTTTAATTATAAAAACTGTGGATAAAGAGCAATAAATTTTAAATAAAGTTCAACATTATTCGATTTAATTTGACTAACAATTTCTCGGTGACTTACATCTATTTTTGCCCCTGCAAGTAACAGCGTATGAACGAAAGGGAAATTAATATTACTTGCGCTTATATTTTGTAGTGCTCGGTCAAGCGCATCATAACCATAGTCAACTGTTAAATTACTACCTTGCTCAATTAGTAAGTTCATCATGTTAAATGCTCTACGCTGCACTGATATTGCTAAGGGAGAATCAAAAAGTAACGGGTTATTAAAGCTAAGTTTTAAACCATAAGGTAATAGTTTTTTTGTTAATTCAGTATTATCTTGAATAATTAAGTGGTAAATAATATTTTCGGGTAACATAGCACCTTCATTAAGCAGTGCTTTAATAAAATTAAAGTCTCCGTTAGTAGTAATAGCAAACATTATTAATGTTTGTAACCCTTCTTGTTTATCACCTTCAATTTGTGCTAATAAATTTCGAGCTTGTTGCCACAAACCTTGCTTAACTAATTCAAAAACTTCCGCAATAGTTACTCGTAACTGCTCATTAACTTCTATTGTTTTAGACAGTTGTTGGCTAATATCCCCAAGTAATTCATATCTATAAATGTCAACATTTCTCTTACTTTTTAAACTTTTATCAACAGA
>JALZUE010000130.1 GCA_023301705.1 Alteromonadaceae bacterium
CCACCAATAACGATAAAGTGGCCAAGCCATTGCCTGACTTTAACATCTTCTTCTTGTTCGGCTGCTTCCATACGTTCAATAACGCGGTTGCGTAAAGCTAAGGCGTCTCCAAGCAGCTTGAAAGGGAATGAATGCTCAGGCATACCTGGAATAAAAGCCGCATTCGCCCGCGATCCCAAAGAAAAAACAAGATGATCATAAGATATTGTTGAAACCTTCTCTTCGCCTTCAAATTGTAATGTTTTAGTTTTGAAATCCACACTGGTGACTTGCCCTGCAATAAAACGTGTCCGGTGAACCATTCTACGAATAGGGGCAATAACATGTGAAGGCATCATAGTGCCTCCAACAATTTCTGCTAGCATTGGATTGAACGTTGTATAATTTTCTTCACTAATCATGACAACTTGCCAATCATCAGGAACTTTACGCTCTAGTTTTTTAACAAGAGATGTTCCTGCAAAGCCACCACCAATGACGATAATCGTTTTCTTATCTAACGAAAGAATGTGTTCTGCTTCTTGGTCTGAGCCAAAACGGATAATACGTAGCGAGAGAATAGCGGCTAAAATTAAACCGTGAAATAATACGTTGATGAGGCCGATTTGTGATACCCATGCTTGCTCACACCCAATAAAGATAAAGTGTATGATGGTTAGAATCGACAACGCCCAGCCCATAAAGCGAAGCTTGAATCCACTGAGAATTGAAATACTACCTAGGATACAGATCGTGATGAAGGCGGCTATCATCCATTGATTGTCAGAAAGGAGGTCATTATATTCATTTTTTGACATTATTAAGAGAGCCGTCATTAAAAAGAATAAGCTGATCGAGATGCGTAATAACCCAATACCAAAGTTTTTTCCACGGCCTGTTACAATATCGTGTGATAGGCGTTGAATAAAATTGCCGTCTACGCGTGATATTGTGAAGAAAATATCTTTTCCTTTATCCAGTGACCATGCCCCACTTCCTAGAAAAAGAAGTGATGTGTAGATACCAATAGCTGCAATATGAGCAATCAGGCTCAATGTTTGTAATTTTGATTGTTCGTCCAGATGCCAAACTAAAACTCCAATAAATAGTGTCATAAACGCGAGGGGAATAGTTGCAAGGCGTGTATTCCATCCTATTAGAAGAGCAAAACCACCTATTAATTCGATTGTTGTGACGATAGGATGAATGTATGTGCTGATGGGGGTGAAAAAACCAGGAAGACGCTCAACAAGAACCATAAAATCCTGCGGTTGCAAGAGATTTATAATGCCCGCTATGAAGAAAAAAAGACCAGAAATGATCCGGAGTAATAATACACCAGATTCAGTTAATTTATTCGCTTTGATCATATTGAGGTTCCTCTTAATATCATCATTGATATTTAAACTATATCATCTTATCCTTCATACAGGTATAGAGTAAATTTTTAACAAATTCATATATAAATAACTACGATTAAATTTTAGGAGGATAATATGTGCAGATGGATTGCTTATACAGGGAAGCCAATATTTATGGATGAATTGGTAACACGCCCCGTGCACTCGCTTGTGGAACAATCATTGGATACAGAGCTAAACCATAAGGCTGATGGAAGCCTATGGACAACAAATGGTGATGGGTTTGGAATAGGCTGGTATAACAAACGCAATGAGCCAGGCCTCTTTAAAGATGCTATGCCAGCTTGGAATGACGAAAATCTACATGAAATTTGTGGGCAAACTGAGGCGCATACATTTATGGCGCATATTAGAGCTAGTACAAATGGTAGCGTTCAACGTAATAACTCGCACCCGTTTAAACATAAAAACTGGTTGTTTCAACATAATGGTGATGTCAGTAATTTTCCTGCTATTAAACGGGCATTACAATTTGATATTGCCCCTGAGTTCTTTCCTGAGATTAAAGGGACGTCGGACAGTGAAACCTGTTTTTATTTGGCGCTGACTTACGGTTTAGAGAAAGATCCCAAGACGGCTTTTGAAAAAATGATTCAACGTGTAGAAAAAGCACAAAAAAAGGCGGGGCTTGACATTGGTGTTAACTTTTCTTGTACCGCCAGTGATGGTGAGACATTATACTCAATTCGCTATGCTTCAGGAGAGGATGTTATTAAGACACAGTTCTATTCCATAGAAATGTCTTGTATCAAGGATTTAAGTAACACCTGTACGGCTTTGCCGGAAGGAGGCGTTATCCTTGTTTCTGAACCTCTTGACCGCCTGAGCGATAAATGGATTGAGGTGCCTGAGAACTCTTTCACGATGACTACAAATGGTGAGGTTTTGGTGCAAAAGCTGAACATTTAGAATTGAGTCTGAATTTATGCGATTTTTTGAAATAAAAAACCCTTTTAATAGTTTATCTCAAGAGATTTTGAGAGATAAGCTGTGTTTTCAACTTGATCGATATTGTATGGAAAAAGGGGAGCCAGTCGCCGTATTCCATTTGAACGATCCTGATGATGTTATGATAAGTTACATGAATCACGATGGTTTAATGTATTTAAATGCTCGTACAATGAAACTTATTGCGCAATTGCTTGTAAATGCAAATGTATCTGAGAGATTGCGAACTTATTTAGATAACGTCCGTGATGATTTAGAAAGCCGTGCACGGCTTCCTATACCTATTATTGCGTGTTTCAGAACGCCTTTGCCAGAAATTATGAAGCCAATAGAAATGGATTCGGCATCGCTCAGTTCAGTGATTAGTGATGTTTTCAAGAAAGCTATGTATCAATAAAATAACAAAGATAAGCAAATGGATATTAAAGATTTAGATGGTGTTTATAAACTAAACATAAAAACGAATGCAGGCGGCGCTTATTCACATAGGCCTATTGTGGGAGATATTTGTATTGAAAATGGTCAGGTGAGGGGACTTGATGAATTGAGTGTCATATGGTGCGGCTATATTGAATGTAATCAAGATGGTGACATCACCTATTGCCTCACTGTTGATCCAAAAAAAGCAAGCGGTGTCGTGATACGAAAAGAAAATGGGCTAATGACAGAAGGTTTTCGCGATTTTATTGGTAAATTTAAGCTTGCTGAGAAAAGTGACGGTGGACTTATGCTTTCTAGCTTTGAAAATATGTCAGATAATAAGCTTTCAAGTGAATATACGGCAGTTGTTTCATTGAAGCGAGTGTCAAGTAATACGGATTGTGATGTTTGTAAAGCATGATAGGAAAAATGATGTTTTTGTCAATATTAACAGGTCTTCATATTTTTTATCACTAACGCAGAGAATATTGACCTAATGTAGACGCTTTATTCAGGTTTGAAATGTGCCCAATTTTATCTATCACTACAACTGCTAAATTTGGATTCCTTTATAGGGAGTGGGGAACTCATAAGATCAACTTAAGCCTTTAAAATTTGAGAAATAAAACCATCAATTAACGAGTTGAAAGATGAATAGACAATAATGATTTCATTGAGGTGGGTGTCAAGCAATAGGGATGCAATGTTTGTATAGAACGGAAGGTTATGGTATTGAACAATTATTATTTGATATGCCAGATAAACGTAAAAATTATGCTAATAATCGTTTGCGTGAAAACACATAAGTATGATTCTTCAGTTTTTAGAGATTCTTAAAAGGAAGCAAAAGAATGAAAAATAACAAACAGGCCGTTATGATAACCGGTATTATAGGGCTGTTGGCGGCAATCCTAACAGGTACAGGTGAGTTTTTATTACATTATGACCCACTCTCTCGATTTTCAGAAACTAGTTATGATTTTATGCTCGCCTCAAGCGATAAGCATCAGACA
>JALZUE010000131.1 GCA_023301705.1 Alteromonadaceae bacterium
TGGTGCCCTTTAGCTAACATTTGAGTACCTATTAATAATTGGTGTTCGTTATTACTAACCTCTTGAAGTATTTTGGCTAATTCACCTTTTCTACGAGTACTGTCTCTGTCGATGCGTATCGCATTATGCTCAGGGAATAATTCACCTAAATGCGCTTCAAGTTGCTCAGTACCTTGGCCGACAGTATCAATACGAACACTTCCGCAGTTGGGACACTGTTTAACTAAACGCATTTGATTTGCACATTGATGGCAAATTAATAATTGTTGTTTTTTATGCAAGGTAAAAGGGTGATCACAGCGCTGACATTCTGCTACCCAATGACATTCTTTACAGGTGATTGCAGGAGCGAAACCTCTACGGTTAATAAATACCAGCACTTGCTCATTACGTGCAAGTGTCGTTTTTATTTGATGAATTAATTGACCAGATAACCCTTTTTCTACTTGTTGTTGAGCTAAATCAATTAATTCAATAGAAGCTTGTTTGCTGCTACCAGGGCGCTGTAATAATTGATGATAACGGTATTTACCTGCGTTGGCGTTTTGTAAAGTTTCAAAGCTAGGAGTTGCAGTGCCTAATACAATAGGAATATTTAATTGCCTTGCTCGCATTACTGCAATATCACGACCGTGATAACGAAAACTGTCTTGCTGTTTAAACGATGCATCGTGCTCTTCATCAACAATGATTAACCCTAAGTTTTTTAACGGGGTAAAAATTGCTGAACGCGTACCTATGACAATGGCTGCACTACCTTTTTGCGCAGCAAGCCAGGTTGATAAGCGTTCACTATCATTTAAACCTGAGTGGTGTAAGTGTATTGGTACATTAAAACGCTTTTCAAAACGAGATAATGTTTGCGGAGTTAAGCCAATTTCAGGTACTAAAATTAATATTTGTTTACTTGCTAGTAATACTTTCTCAATGGCCTGTAAGTAAACTTCCGTTTTACCACTACCGGTTATACCATCGATTAAGTGACAAACATATTGTGTGTTCTCTTGATTAATTGCTGCAACAATACTGGCTTGTTCGGGACTTAATATTAATTTATCACTTTCATTTAAGGTGTGTTCGTTTGCTTGAAAAAGTACAGTTTTTCGACTTCTTTCATTAATTAATTCTTTTTTGTTTAAACCGGTTAAAGCTGGCTTGTTAAAACCTAATGTACGTAATTCTGGCCAACTTAACCCTTGATGAAGACGAATAATATGATAAAGCTGAGCTTGTTTAGGTGATTTTTTTTCAAGCTTAGTGAATTCGTCATCTGATAATATTCCTGTCGTAATAAACTCTATTTCTGGCGTGATATCAGGCTGTTTAATATCACGCAGTGCAACAGGAAGTGCTTGCTTACACACTTCACCAATAGGGTGATGATAATACTTAGCCGATAAAGAAAGTAAATTGAGTAGGGTATCATCAAAAAAATATTTGTCTGTTACTCGAGCAATAATTGCCTTTAAACTAATGTTGCTGGAATCGTCATGGTTATTTAGGCTTTGTTGATGTATTGCCATAATAATACCCACAACCTTACGATGTCCGAAAGGCACAATAACGCGTTCGCCAAGCTTTATTGTTGCTGGGTTAAGGCTTTCTGGAACTAAGTAAGTAAATAACTGCCTTAACGGAACCGGAATCGCAATTTCAATAGTAATGTGTTCAGACACGAATATATTTACTCTATAAATAAAAGGGTGAAGCAACGATTGAGTTTTAGGTTTAATTTCTCGTTATTAAGAAAGGTTTAAACGTAAATATTTGTTTATTTTGCTACTAAAGCGCTTAACTGCCAAGTTAATTATGCTTTTTTCTTGTCAGTGCTTGTTTTTGTATTGCTGTAAAAATGCTTTTCTTATATAATCCGCCGCTATTATTATTAACTCGTATGGTGCTTGGCTATTATTTGAATAGACTAAGTGGCGATACGGCCTTAACCGAGGTAATCCTTATGAAAGAAGCAATCCATCCTAACTATGTTGAAATTAAAGCACATTGTTCTTGTGGCAATGTAATCGTTACACGTTCAACTATAGCTAAAGACTTACATTTAGATGTATGTTCTGAGTGTCACCCATTCTACACTGGTAAGCAAAAAGCTGCTGAAACCGGTGGTCGTGTTGATAAATTCAACAAGCGTTTCGGTGCACTTGGTAAAAAATAAATTATTATTTTTACCGAATAATAAAGCGCCTATTTGGCGCTTTTTTTGTCTCTGTTGTTTAATAAAATCATTTGGTATTTAATGGATTAAACATAGAGTTTAAAAGAATAATTTGCTACATTGTTGCTCTTATTATATTGGATCATAACGCATCTAATTTTCGTTAGAAGGTAGTTTCTAATGGCGGAAAAATCGTCGAAAAACTTTAAGAAAAATTTTCAATCTAAAGGCGACAAGCAACTTGAACAGCTGCGTGTACCTCCTCATTCATTAGAGGCTGAACAATCAGTACTTGGTGGCTTATTATTAGATAATGACACATGGGACAACGTTTCTGTTGCTGTTGTGGCGCAAGACTTTTACAGCCGTTCACACCGTATTGTTTTTGAAACCATTGCCCGCTTAATTGAGTTAGGTGATCCGGTTGATCTTATTACGCTATCACAAACGTTAGAAAATGATCAAAAACTTGATGCTGCTGGTGGCTTTGTCTATTTAGCTGAAATGATGCGAAATACTCCTAGTGCCGCAAACATTTTGGCGTACGCTAAAATTGTTCGCGAACGTGCAGTAACGCGTGAAATGATAAGTGTTGCAAATGAAATTGCTGATGCAGGTTATGATACCGAAGGTAGAACAAGTGCCGACCTATTAGATTTTGCAGAAACGAAGGTTTTTAAAATTGCTGAAGCAAGGGCAAATAAATCTGAAGGCCCTGAAAATATTACGTCGGTACTCGAAAAAACGGTTGATCGTATTGAAAAGCTTTATCAACAACCACATGACGGTGTAACAGGGGTATCAACAGGCTTTTCTGATCTAGATAAAATGACTGCTGGTTTACAAAAATCAGATTTGATTATTGTTGCGGCACGTCCATCAATGGGTAAAACTACTTTTGCAATGAACTTAGCGGAACAAGCCGCTATGACAGAAGATAAACCCGCACTAATCTTCAGTTTAGAGATGCCCTCTGAACAAATTATGATGAGAATGCTGGCCTCATTAGGCCGTATTGATCAAACCAAAATAAGAACCGGTCAATTAGGTGATGAAGATTGGGCTCGATTGTCGTCAACCATGGGCTTATTAATTGAAAAAGGCAAAATGTTTATTGATGACGCAGCTGGCTTAACACCAACGGATGTTCGTTCAAGAGCTCGTCGTATTGCCAGAGATCATGGTGGCATTAGCTTAATAATGATTGATTACTTGCAGTTAATGCGCGCACCAGGCTTTGCTGATAACAGAACATTAGAAATTGCAGAAATATCACGTTCACTTAAAGCCTTAGCAAAAGAATTAGAAGTGCCAGTGGTTGCATTATCACAGCTTAACCGTAGTTTGGAGCAACGCTCTGATAAACGCCCAATTAACTCTGACTTACGTGAATCTGGCTCGATAGAGCAAGATGCCGATTTAATTATGTTTATTTATCGTGATGAGGTGTATCACGATAATTCAGAATTTAAAGGCATGGCTGAAATTATTATTGGTAAGCAGCGTAACGGCCCCATTGGCAGAGTACCATTAACTTTCCAAGGGCAATTTTCTCGTTTTGATAATTATGCTGGCCCACATGTATTAGATGAAGATTAATTAATGTCTGTACTTACAGCAACTGCATTTATTGATACTCATGCTTTATTACATAACTATCATGTGATTAAAGAAAAAGCGCCTAGTAGCCAAATACTAACGGTACTAAAAGCGAATGCCTATGGCCATGGCTTAATTGATATCGCTAAAAGTTTATCAAATACTGATATTGAAAATAACATTATTGCTAATGCCTTTGGTGTTGCGAGAATAGAAGAAGCTCTTGCCCTTAGAAACAAAGGTATTACGCAAAAAATAGTGTTGCTTGAAGGCTTTTTTTCAACTGACGACATTGCCATAATTGTTGCTAATAAGTTAAGTGTTGTTATTCACAATGAGCAACAGTTAGCAGCTATTCTGAGTGCTAAGATACACACACCGATTAATGTTTGGCTTAAAATTGATACAGGTATGCACCGTTTGGGCATTAACCCCGATGAATTCACTTACTTTTATCAACAGCTTAAAAACAGCGATAACGTTGAAAATTCGATTATTTTAATGAGTCATTTAGCGTGTGCTGACGATATTCATGATGATATGACGCTTTCACAATTATCATGCTTTAATCAGTTAACTGCACACACAGAAGAAGCTAAAAGCCTTGCGAATTCGGCTGCTATTTGTGCTTGGCCAACCACTCATTTTGACTGGGTAAGACCTGGTATTATGCTATATGGTATTTCACCAATGAAAGCGCAAAGCGCACAAAGCCAATTGCTTAAACCAGTGATGACATTGCAATCAAGCGTTATTGCTATTAGACAAATCAATCAAGGTGACGCTATTGGTTATGGAAGTGCTTGGGTAAGTGATAAAAATACAACGATTGCGGTTGTTGCTATTGGTTATGGTGATGGTTATCCAAGGCATGCTGAAAATGGCACGCCAGTATTGATTAATAACAGAATTGTCCCGTTGGTTGGCCGTGTATCAATGGATATGATTATGATTGACCTAGGCGAACAAACTTCCGATAAAATAGGCGACGTAGTGACATTATGGGGGAAAGGCTTACCCATTGAAAAAGTGGCTGAATGTGCATCAACAATTGCTTATGAACTAATTTGTAATATTACTAATCGTGTGAAAAAAATAACGTTAAGTTAACTGTGTTAATACCTAGCGTAGTTAAAACGTTATCTTTTAAACTATTGCGCCTACTCTCCAGATATTGTTAATACTAAGCTTCTACCACTAGCACTATTTCTGTGCTCACCTAGATAAATACCTTGCCATATTCCCATGTTTAATTCGCCATTAGTAATAGGAATAGTAACACTTGAACCTAGCGTACTGGCTTTAATATGGGCGGGCATGTCATCGTCACCCTCATAGGTATGTAAATAATAATTAGCACGTTCAGGTACGAAATGATTAAAGTGAGATTCCATATCGGCTCTTACTGTTGGATCCGCATTTTCATTTATTGTAATAGAAGCAGAGCTATGTTTAATAAATATATGCAGTAAACCTGCTTTTAGCGTACTAATTTGATTATGTTGATAAAGCGCTTGTTCAATTTCTTGGGTAATTAAATGAAAACCTCGTGCTTTGCTTTTTAATGTTATTTCTATTTGTTGCCACATAAGTATAAGTCGTTGATTGGTGAAGTGATAAAATTAACGCAATAAAAAAGCCCCTGAAGGAGCTTTAATGATTATGTAATATAACAGTTACTCGTGAAATGCTTAATTAATCAAAACAGAATTCGATATAAGCTTTACCATGGGGAGACTTTAAGCCAATGATAACCACAGGGCCGTCAGCTTTATGGTGAATAGCATGGTTTTTACCTGAAACAACAACAGGAGTTGCCATATCAAACTCAAAACCTTTCTCACTTAACATGCGTTTCGCACCACCAGTAACCATATTGGTTATTTCACCAACTAAATCAATAATCTCATCATTGACCTCATCAGGACCTTCACCCACCATTTTTTTCATGGTTGCAATTGCCAAGCTACCTTCGTATGTTATTGAAAGGGAACCTTTAGTTTGATCACTGATCATACCCATAAGGCCAGATATATCGCCCTCAGCAATTTCATTGTTTTTTAACTTAGGTTTTTCGGGTGTTAACTCCATCTGTGCCATTGTTGACATAACGTTTAACATAGATGATAAAAAAGGGTTAATAAACTCTACATTCATGAAGTTTTCCAGCACTTAATTTATTGATATATTTTCATTTACTTTGTTTGCAAAAGACGATGAATGAAAATAAAAGAATATTACTATTACCTACTAATACTTAATTTAAACTTTATTACTAGGTGTTAGTTTTCCATATGTTTATTTCGAATTTTAAGTATCGGTGAATAACTTGATTTTTACCAATAAATTGAAAAAATAAAATAAATTTTTATGAAAAATAATTACTTACCCTATATTTTTACTGTTTTTTTTATCAGAAATCAAATAACTTTATCATTTAATTTCTATATGTTCTGTTTTATTGAAGCAAAAGTTAAATAGTATTAATTATTAAAATTACAGCGCTTGCATACACCATGAGCTTCTACAATTTGGTGACTAATTGTAAATCCTGTCGACTTAGCTGTAGTGCGTAATGTTGATTCTAGGCTTTCAGATTGCATTTCATCAACATGTCCACATTCATCACAAATGAGTAGTTGAACAGGGTGATTACATTCACTTAGGTGATGACACATAACAAATGAGTTGATCGACTCAATTTTATGGACAAAACCTTGCTGGTTCAAAAAATCAAGCGATCTATAAATAGTGGCTGGCTTTGCTGAAGCGTCAATAACTTGTAATTCAGACAATAAATCATATGCACCAACAGCACCATTACGCTTTATAAGTAACTTTAATACTTGCTCTCTTATTGGCGTTAATCTAGCACCTCTTTTTTTACATACAGCATGTGCTTGAGTTAAAATTTTTGTTTCATTCATTATATTTATGACTTTCAAGGTTAATTGTTGGCAGTTTAGCATAGTAGTTAAGCAAATCTAGCGCGTGTATTTAGTTTTCAATTAATAAGAAAATAAAAACTCATTATTGAAAATGAATCTCATTTGCAATAATATAGGTATCACTTTTAATCATTTATATTAATTACCTATTTATGTTCATTTCAAAAATAATTTCTTTAACCTTGGGTGCTATTTTTAGCGTTACACTTTTAACTAGTTGTGGTGATAAAATAGAAGTCAAAAATGACGCATGGTCTCAGTATGAAGCGTTGGCCACTAAAATAGTTAATCAAGCAAGTACTGAAACGTTTAACCACTTAGCATTGTCTTCAGAAAAACTAACTGAACTTTCAATGGAGTTATTGCCTAGCTTTGTTAAAAAACAACCTATTTGTGAAGAATACATTAATGCTGTAATAGCTGCACAGCCAATCATGCTAACGTTGTATTTAGATGATATTGAACGAGACTATCATGCTGATGGTAAGTTACCCGTAATTAAAGATGCATCTTGTTATCATGCGAAAGATTTACTTGTTCACCCAGCAACAGCAGTGGTTATTAGTAAAACATTAGAAGCAACACCAGAAACTAGAGAACAATTAAAACATGAAATGGAAGAAGTGTTAGAGCACTTTAACCAAGTTAAAATTAGCGCGGGTTTATAATCTTTAAATAAAAACTTCTTGTAGTTGTTGAAACCTAGCTTGTTAATGATGTATGTCATTGTAAGTTAGGTTCGAATTTCCCTTTTCACTTTTAATACCATTACTTCCTTGTGTTTTTTATTAAAGCTTTGAGAATCATAAACTAGTTACCTTGTAGGTTATTAATTTATAATGATATTTTTTTGTGTTAGTAATGCGGGTATAAAATTTTATGTGATAAGTTTCACTTTGTGCTTTGTCGTTTATTATATTTATGTTATGTTTATTCAGCGTAAGCTAATGGCTTATTCACTGCTGCTAAAATGTTTAATTCTATGATTAATGCTAAGGTCGTTTTACTTAGCGATAAAAGCTCTTACAGTTTTTATCTACGTCAAGGCTCACCGCCGCCAACGCTACGCGTATCGGCAATAGCACTAGGGCGCTATGGATCAACTAACCCGGAATTATACTGGTGGGTTTCATAGATAAGTTTAGCGAAAGTGACAGTATATGACCTGCCCGTAGAAACGGCGAATTTCATCATGTTTTATAGGATGATTGGGTTAGTATCCAACCAAATAATGGACTATGAATACAAAATATATATCAGGGACCCCAGTCGTCAGGTGCAGACACTTTTAATAATTAAGTAGACGTTCAAATTTACATTGATTAACAGGAAAAGAAAATTTGAATACCAGAAACCCCCAACCAATACCTCC
>JALZUE010000132.1 GCA_023301705.1 Alteromonadaceae bacterium
AATAACGTTAACGTTATTGGCTTTTTTATTAGTAATAATCTATTAACTTTAAGAGGTTATGAGTTTTATTCTTGAGGTATATTTAGGGTAAGTATATTGTCGTTAAAAGCTGGTATTATTCTGTACTCATAAAAAAGGGCTAACATATAATGTTAGCCCTTTTTTTATTAATAACGAAGAGTACTTAAACCATGTATGAATTAAGCTTGGTTTGTCATTATACTGCCGTTACCGCCAGTTTTAGCTAATTCAGCCAAGTCTTTATCAACAAAGAATAATGCATGGCCGTCATGACCTACTAGGTTGATTTTATCTAATACGCTTTTGAATAATGTTTCTTCTTCATGCTGTTCAGCAACATACCATTGTAAGAAGTTGAACGTTGAGTAGTCTTGGTTTGTAAACGCTTCATGTGCTAATGCATTAATGCGTTCAGTAATTAAGCATTCATGTTCATAAGTTTTTTCAAAAATATCGGCTAATGACTCAAATTGATAAGGAGCAGCCTCAATTGTACCTAAAATAGGCAATGCACCTGTTTCGCTTACGTAAGTAAATAAACGAGTCATGTGATCCATTTCTTCAGCGGCATGCTTACGCATGAAAGCAGCAGTACCTTCAAAGCCTTGTTCTTCACACCAAGCGCTCATCTGTAAATATAAATTTGAAGAGTAAAACTCTAAGTTGATTTGTTTATTTAGTTTTTCAATCATTGAAGCTTTTAACATGATATTACCTTAAGTTCGTTAACTTGTATGTTGTACATTATGCGCTCAACCCCAAAAAAGATCAATTTAATAAAAATAAAAAGTCTATATAAAACAGTTAGATACAATGTTAATTGTTTTCATTTAGGTTGCTGATTAGTTTACTTATATATTTGCTAATACGTTTTCGGCGGTACTAATCGAAAATTCTTTAGGCTTTTCAATGTATAAGCTGGTAACTACACCATCGTCAATAACCATTGCATAGCGTTGTGAACGAATACCACCAAAATTTCCTGTTTCCATTTCTAGGCCTAATTCTTTGGTAAAAGCACCATTACCGTCAGCAAGCATCATAATATTGTTAGCATTATGCATATCACCCCAAGCAGACATAACAAATGCGTCATTTACCGAAAGGCAAATAATGTGATCAACACCCTTGCTTTTGAATGCTTCTGCATTGTTAATAAAACCTGGTAAATGAGTTTCAGAGCAGGTTGGTGTAAACGCGCCTGGAACAGCAAATAATACTACTTTTTTATCTGATAATAGTGCCAATGTATTATGAGTAACACTTTCGCCATTTTTACGTTCTACTAATGAAGCTTCAGGTATGGGGTGGTTGACTTCGATCATAATATTTCCTTGTTTGTATAATGTTCGTTGTTAACTATTAGATGTTTAAATAGTAATAATTATGCTTTCGGGATTGCTTGATTGACGTAAACATCAAAGCGATTTTTTTTCATATTAATACTCATTGATGGCTTTTTGCCTGCTAAAGGTTCTGCATAGCTTGGGCGTTTCACCACGACACGGTATTTGGCCATATTAAGTGCAGGTGATAATAATGCGTCTGCATCATTATCTTCACCTACTAACGTTTGAAATACACGCATTTCTTTTTTAACTAAAGCAGACTTTCCTTTGTGTGGATACATGGGATCAAGGTAAATAACATCAGGCTGTATTTGTTGCTCGATAGCGTTAATTGCAGAAACATGCGTTAATGACATTAATTGCACTACCTCAGCAACGTCTATGTTTAACAGAGCCCTTTCTAAGCCATTTTCAAGCATAGCAGCGACCACCGGCATTCGTTCTAATAATGTCACTTTACAGCCTAATGAAGCCAATACAAATGCATCTCGCCCTAAGCCTGCCGTTGCATCTAATACATGTGGTGTAAAGCCATGCTTTAAGCCTATAGCTTTAGCAATGTCTTGACCTCTGCCACCACCAAATTTTCGTCTGTGAGCAGAGGCTCCTTGAACAAAATCAACGCTAATGGCACCTAACTTAGGTTCATCACATTTAATCAATTCAAGTGCTTGCTGGTTTACTTGTAATAAAAAGCTTGTCGCATTTTTTTTTTGAATACTGGCGACATCGCCAATGTAATTAAATTGCCATTTTTGTGCAATGTTCTTAGCTAGGTCTTTATCTATATTATCAACATAACCAATATCATATTGGTTATCTGGAATTGTTTGTAATGTCATTCATTTAACTCAATTTGTACATTATTATCACCAGTGGCAAAAGCGAGTAAACGGCTTAATTGGCTTAATGATAAATCGCATTGTTGCTGCCATTCATTAAAACACATTTGAATGGCCTTTAAGCTACCTTTTGTTTGAATGCCTCCAGAAATTAAATCATGTGCTCTGAAATAGGCCTCAACATCACGACTTAATAAAAAAGTATCTTTACCTATAGCTCGAAGTGTATAAGGACCTGTATTACCACCTAAGCGTGCACCATTTTTCTTTAAATAAGCCCATAAACCTATTGTATCATTCGCTGGCCAATGGGTAATGAATTCGGCAAATGAATGACCATTTTGTTGTTCGTCATAGATCATTTGGGCATTAGTTTTTATGGTTTTAACTTTGTTGTAATTGCGAATTATTTTAGGATCTGACGCTTTTTTTTCTAACATTTCTTCGGGCATCATTAACATTTTTTCAATATCAAAACGAAAAAATGTTTCTTCAAAATCGGGCCATTTGTTTTCTACTACCCGCCACACAAAACCTGATTGAAATACTTTCTTAGTTAAAGCGGCTAATATTCTATCGTCACCTAATTTTTCAAGGTAAGGGTGGCTATCATCAGCTAATAGTAGTGACAATATGTGTTCACCACCTTTTCGTTCTGAAGCGCGTTGGTATATTTGTGAAATTTTTTCCATTAAAAATAATTCTTATGAAGTTAGAGAATAGATAAAGATAAGCTTTATGCCCGAATTAGACGTTCATACGCTAATGATAATAAATTGGTTTAGGTAATGAGGAAAGTACTATTAGAAACTTATTTGTTTTGGTAAACATCAAATATAGCTAAAGCTACTTATGTACGTATAATATAACGATTCATATTAAAAGAATAAATTGAGAAACCTTCTTTATGTACTTACCTTTTAAGCAACTGAGTCATTGGCAAAAAATAGCTTTTTCAGCAGCAATCATTGAACGAATGCTACCTAATTATCAGATGTTTTCTGATGTTGAAAGCTTTGGTGATGTGAGTGTTTTACGTAATCAGTTGGATTTGGTTTGGCAATGGTTAGATAAGCAGCAACGGGTAAAAATTAATTATGAAGCTCAATTTTCAAAACTAGAAGTAGAAATACCTGACCCTGAAAAGCTTACAAGTTTTGGTGTTTTTCCCGCGGTTGATACGTGTATGGCATTACTATCATTATTGCAGTTAATGCAAGACAAAGACAGCGAGGGCGCTGAAAGTGTTAGCCGTTTGTCTGAAAACAGCGTGATCTATTATTGTGAGCTTACACTCTCTCAAGTGTCTGACAATGTGAATGATGACGATATTGAAAATCACCCTTTAATGCAGTGGGAACTTGCTACACAAGAAGAACTGTTTGGCTTTATTACTGATAATGCTGAAACTAAAATTATATGCCAAGAAGCTAAACAGCTTGTATTGGAAGAAGGTATGTCTAATTTAGGTATTGAAATAGTGTAGGTATGAAGGCTTTACATTATTAAGGTTCACAGAAGATAAAAATAAAAAAGCCAGAAGTATGTGACTTCTGGCTTTTTTCATAAGAAAAATTAATTTCCTTATGAATTATGGCTGAGTAGACTCACTTAATGTAAGAGCAGTAAATGCTACACTTGTGTAATCGCCATTGGCTTGATCAACTTCCCACTGACCAGTACCTGGACATGCTGTGTACCAGTCACCTTCAGTATCTTTAGTACTACACTGGTTATATGCACCTGCTTTAAAGTACATAAAATCACCTTCAAAACCTCTAGGGTGATCTTTTGTGTCTGGCTTGCCATAAACATCAGTGTTGTCTGCTAGGTTAATTTGGTATTTAACCGTTTCATGATTAGCTGTTTCAAATGTTAAGTACATTACATTGTTGTGTACATTAATTTCGTAGCTAAACTCTTCTCCTAAAGCAATACCATTATCACCAGGGTTAGCTGGGTTTTCCCATGTATTACCCCAAATTGGATAAGCAATATCAGTACGATCAGGGTTTGTTTTTTCTAAGTTACGCTCATAGTTCCAAAAAACAGAGCCTTTATCGTGATGTGGCCATTTTTTGTAATAAATTTTAATTGGCTCATTGCCCCAACCAAAACCGTCGCCTTCAGCAACAATGTGTTTATCTTTCGTTGCGTGAATTTGACCAACAACAACAGAGTATGCAGGGCGTTTGTCTGGGTGGCCAGCGCGAAGAGCTACATGGTTAACTTTTAAAGAGGCATTTAACTTACCGCCAATGTGTTCAGCTTTAGGGTTTGCTGCAATACCAAAGTTATTACCTGGTGAATGCGTTTTAAACTTTTTGTTACTACCACGAATCATTTGACGAAGTTCACTACGCGTATTTGATGAACCTGAGGTAGTTTTTGCTTTATTTGGTACAGTAAAGACCATTTCTTCATCTTCGTTTAAATAGAAGAAATCAGGATGAGCAAAACGCTGAATTTGACGAACACTAATCTCGTCAATTTTTCCGTCATCATTAGCGTCTAAAGGTAATGTGATTTTCCAGTGACTTAAATCGAACTTATCAGCAGGTATTACTGGATTAGATAATTTTTCTACATTGCTTGTTACTTCTGTAACTTTTTTTTCTACCTTTTCAGGAGAAGTAGAACCACAACTTGATAATGCAAGCGCACTTGTTGTTAACAATACCGCTTTAGATAATACATGCATAATTGACCCTTTTGTATGAAGGAGGTTAGTAACGAGTAATATAGTTTAGCCTTACGAACCCTGTAATTATTGGTTAGTATATTACTTAGCTAATTTCGAGGTAGCAAAGAATACCTAAAATTCAATAAAAATCACATAACTTTACGATTATTTACACATGTTGACACAAAATATGCTTAAAAATTCTGTAAGTTATCGTTATTTATCAATCGAGATACAATTTTTTAGATGTATGTATGTTTATCGATAGTATTTTTAGTTACACAGTGGCGTGTATTACCTTTATTATATGGTTCTCTACGTTTGGTATAAGCGATAGTTGACTTGACCCGCTTCTTTTTCTTTTAAGCAACGCCAAGTATCAGGTATGGTAATGTTGTTAGCGTCTTTTTCCATTTCTAAATACACTAATGCATTATTCGCTAATATTCCTTGGGTTAACTGCTGTAGGGTTGAATTGATAAGATCTTGCCTAAATGGTGGGTCAATAAAAACAATATCAAAAACAGCTTTTGTTGATGTTAAAAAATTAAGCGCGTCACCTTGTATCACTTCGACATTATTCGCTGATAATAATGTTTTATTCTCATTGAGTTGTTTTGCTGCTGTTTTATTTAACTCAACTAAAGTCACACTTGTTGCTCCTCTAGATAAGGCTTCAAACCCTAAGCTGCCTGCACCAGAAAAACAATCTAAGCATCTGCTTTTTTGCATATAAGGCATTAGCCAATTAAAAACAGTTTCTTTTACTCTATCAGTTGTTGGTCTTAAGCCATCAGCTAATATAACAGGTAATTTTCTACCACGATGTTTACCTGCAATAATACGAATACTACCTGTATTTGAACGTGTTGGTGACTTTTTATGATTAGCTTTTGGCATTAGTTATTCGCTTCTATTTTTCAAACAGCGTTAAAGTGTTAATATAGTGGCGATTTTACCCTTGATTACGACTTAATTACTATTCAAATAGTAATTTTCACCAATAGACGCAATATTATGACAAAAAAGAAAGGCATGTTTTCCTGGTTAGGACTAGGCAGAAAAAAAGAAAAAGAGGTTAAAGATCTTCCGCTAGATGTGGAAAATACTGACTTAGAAGTAAGCAAGATTTCTGAAGTAAATGAACAGCCTTATAACGACGAAGCTGAACCATTAAAAGAAACGTCAGAAGTACTTGTTAATGATAGTGTGACTGTTAACAATGACCTGCCAGAGCCAGAGCCAGAGCCAGAGCCAGAGCCAGAGCCAGAGCCAGAGCCAGAGCCAGAGCCAGAGCCAGAGCCAG
>JALZUE010000133.1 GCA_023301705.1 Alteromonadaceae bacterium
AAAACACTCAAAATAAAAGCCCCGACTGCTGAATTGCAGATACCACCCAAAGTTTGGGTACCGATGTTGGTCGCCCTTTTAGGTACACTATTGTTTCTTTATTTTCGATTTAAATTGAAAATAAAGAAAGAACTCGCAGCGGCAGCAGCAGCAGTAGAAGAGACCAAAGAAGAACTTGCGAAAGAGACAACACCTGAGCATTCAGAAGAAAAATTAGAAAAGAAATCAGAAAAGCCGGTGATTGAAGAAGAAATCATTGAGGACATTGCAGCAGAAGTAGAAGATTTCACCCAAACTGCTCTGCGTCAAAACGTACATCTACCCGCTTTGAGTTTTAATAATGAATGGGAGGTCATCCCGTTATTGCCGACTGGTGAGCATCCGATACGCTATCGCATCTTTAATCAAATGGGACAAGCTCCCGTAGAAGTATATGTAGAAAAAGCGGAGGAAATTACTTGGCAGATTACGGCGGAAAATATGCCTGATGTATGTGTTCCATTGCAGGATGCCACACAATTACGAGCGGTCATTGCCTCTTATCTACAACAAATAAGTCCGATTACCGATGAAGAAGAATAGAACAGAAATTTTGCAGCTTGTTTTGATACTATTGGTCGGTGGACAGATACTCTTTAGTGTTTTTCGAGATACCGGTGAAAGTAAGTTTGTTCGGGACTCTTTGAATTATCTGAAAGATGATGTGGCTTTGGTTGGCGATACATTATTGCAACTGAAGTATGATGTCGAGCGATACGGGGAGATATTTCAAGCTAATCAAGTAGAGTTAGCTATTTTGAGAAAGGAGCGCAAACTGCTTGAAATTGCGCATCAAAAAGAACAGACTCGAAACCGAGAAGAGTTAAAAGAATTACAAGTCGCACTACAAAAGGAACAAGATATTCACCGGCGACTGATTGAACGCGCCCGAAAATTTGAGAAATGAAAAAATTGCAAGGCTTAATAGCCTGTCTTTTGTGTGGTATGACTTTGTTTGGGCAGACAGATACGGTCAAAGTTGACTTTACAGAATCCTTTGCCTCTCCCCTACTCTTTTTGCAGGGAGCGAACTTAGAAGTTCAAGCCGATAGTATTTTCGTGATGAATGCACCACGTTACCGATTTTACCGAGATTTGCATGAGACTTATTTACAGAAAAATACGATTGCTTTGGCGGACTTAGTTTTGAGTCGTTATGAAGCGAGTTTAATTGAACGAGATAGTTTCTTTACGCTGTTATTTGTCAATAATTGGGAGACAGAATTACGGATGACAAATATGGAACAGGAATGGCGCAATTTGCAAAAGAACTTGCAACAAACTCTGACTACCTCAGAAATTTTACTGAAGAATAGTAATCAACGTTTGGTTTCTACTACTCAAACATTGAAGAAAACTAATCGAAAAAGTAAATTAGAAAAAATAATTATTGGCTCTGCGGGCATCGGACTTGGTGCTTTGGTAGGTTTAATTTTTCTTTAAAACGAACTGTATGACTCAAGAAAGTAACATAGATTTACCTGTGATTAAAGTTCCCGTTCATTGCGGGATGGTGAAGAAAGCTATTGTGCGCGAGATTACTAATGCTTCGCAATATGAATATGAAGCGACTCTAAGTTTCCTGCGCAAGAATGATAAAGCCTTTGCTGCGGAGTACGAACTTTGGAAAATGTCTTGGTCTTTGTCTGAGAAATTGGCTTTGCGATTTGTTACTTATTTGTATCCAGGGTATCGGATTAGCGTGATACTTGAGTGATAATATTCAAACAGATAGAACAATAGTAAATTGCTATTTCTCATTTAAACCACCCCAGTCTCACGCAATTCCATTTTCGTTTTTTGATGTTGCAGTACTCCTGTTCACTATTTTCCAAGTAGCTTATTCCAAAGATTATTTTTAGGAGTAACTACTTTTATTCCTGTTTTTTCTTCAAATCTCTTCCGAGAATCCCCTGCTATTAGCCCCGCTTCTCTGGCTACATCTTCATTTTCCTCGTATCCTTTAGCGTCTCTTCTTTCACTTAATTCCTTAGCTGTGACCTCTGCCAAAATTATATAAACCAATTCCATCGTACTCATATTGTCACGAATACTATGCTTTTTTGCAAGTCCTTTTAGCTCCTTATGCTCTTGAATATTTAACTCAAATGTTCCTTCTGATATGATATTTGTCAAAAAAGCATATTCTTTACTTGAAGTTATTCCTGCGTCTTCCCAACGGTCTGTCAATTCTCTTCTTGTCTCTACACTTCTCATTCTTGCACCAATCCAATCGTCATTTTGCCCCTTCTTTCGGTAGTGGTCATAATATTTCTCAATTAAGAAATCAGGATTTTCTGTTTCTTGAATATTTTGTTCTCCGGCGTTGGCTAACCAAAGTTTAAAACTCTCTACTGCCGGACTCGGAATAGATTGAATGATACGCAATAAACCTTCTCGTGTAGTACAATCAGTTCCACGCATTTTGCCGTCTGGTGCTAAAAATTTCAACTTTTCGATATTTTCGAAAAGTTGATTAGACTTCATTTCTGACCAGTAGCGGCTGGGGCTTGCTGTTGGAACTAAACTATCAATTACATCGACGATGGAATAGTAAGTTTCACCCCACTGTTCTACTGTTCTAATGTTTCTACCTTCAAAATTTATTAATTCCATTATTTCAGTTTTAAAATTTAAAGCCAAATGAAAGTCTTACTTAGACTCTCCTGTAATGAGGATATTGCAAGATAAAGTTTATGCTACTAAAACTTACCTATAAACGTATAATTGTTCTTACAAATGTAAATGTATAAATATTTTTTTAAATTTTGCTGTATTTATTGAAATACAGCAAAATTTAAAAGATTAAAAAAATATTTATTGAAAAAAGTATTTGTTTATTGCTGTAAAAACATACATTTGCATAAAATAAACAAACGTATAACAATTATGATAATAGCATCGATAAGCTACAAAGGGGGAGTTGGCAAAACTACTATTGCTCAAAACTTAGCAGTCTGTTTTGCACACAGTGGTTACAAAGTGTGCATCATCGACTCTGATACATCTCAAAATAGTATGAGTTGGCTCGGAAGAAGGAATGAAGATTTGCCAAAAATACCAGTGTATGGCATAACTGAGCCAAAAGCAATTACTCAAAACATAAATGCCCTTTACAAGGACTATGAGATAATTATTATTGACAGTCCTCCAGCACTTTCAAAGATAGCGACAAAAATTATCTTAGCGGCACATTTAGTTATCATTCCTATCACACCAACAGGAGGGTCTGATATCTGGACAACGGAACAGTTATTGGAGCATTATGAAAATTTGCGTGAGCAAAAAGGTGAAGACATACTTGCTGCTTTTGTTATTAACCGTTTTCGTCCAAATGTAAAGATGCACCAAGCGTATCTCGAAATTTTAGAAGAGTATACAGAAGAATACGGCATTAGTGTTCTGGATAGCAAATTACATGACCGTTCTGCTTTTGGTGAATCTAACTTACAAGGAATAGGAGTTTACGAATATTCTAATAAATCAGCAAAGGAGGAGGTTATCAAGTTGACAAATGAAATATTGGCATTGGCAGAGTAAATCTTCACTAAAAAACTATTACAATAAAATATCATGGCAGATAAAAAAGACCTATTTAAGAGCAGTTTATCAAAAAGGAAAAACATTCGTAAAGCCGCACCTGACCCTAAGAAATCGGATGAAGTAACAGCAAAGATACACGCGCAACCTGTTGAGAAAATACTACCTGCGCCATCAGAACCTATGAAAGATGAAAAAGAAGCTGTCCAACGAATTACTTTAGATGTCCCTATTAGTGTCTATACGGCAATGAAGCATCGAGTTTTTAATAGAAGAATTACGCTAAAAAAATACATGGTTGAGTTGGCAAAAAAGGATTTAAATCTTTAAAACCATAAATACTGAAATACTTTTTGCTGTATTGCTATAAAAAAATGAATGTGTTTTGCATCTTTTACAGCAATACAGCAAAAAATATTTATGGTTATCTGTAAAGTAACTATTTTATCTTATTCTTATTTCCTCTCATTACAAAATAATAGACTGAATTCTTCTCTAATGGCTTTTTAAAAGCCTCAGGAAGTTTTAAAATCTTTTTTCCCCTAATGTTACACCTCCACATTAAAAGCCTCTCATATCGTCTCAATTTTTGATTTCATTTTCATATTTTTGTTTTAATTTGTTATGTATTGCATCTTTTACAGCAATACAGCAAAAAATATTTATGGTTATCTGTAAATATAAACATTGGCGAGATAGGATGTACTTAAAAGATTTAGAAGTCTCTCTTACTTTCTTAGCCATGTTTTTCTTAGAATAATATAAATTTTAAAAACACCTAAATTTAGAAAAGTCTCTTTAGGTATTTTTGAATCTGATTCTTTTATTCTTTATTACTTTATTTATTAAGGTCTTGTAACTTACTGAGAATCAGTATTTTACTGACACAAAAGCGGAACGTTACATCAACAAAGCGGAATGCTACATCAACAAAGCGGAAGATTACATCACAAAAGCGGAACGCTACATCAAGTGAAAAGCGGAACGTTACATCAACAAAGCGGAAGATTACATCACAAAAGCGGAACGTTACATCAAGTCATTGCCTGTTATATATCGACCTATGTGGAAAACTTATGAATAATTCAGGGTTTACAAGGCATTAGGCTTAGAAAAGCGGAAGATTACATCACAAAGCGGAACGTTACATCAGGTGAATCGTAGAATAGGAAATTCCAGCTCTTTCTCTCGTAAAAGAAAAGCGGAAGATTACATCAACACAAAAGCGGAAACGAATTATAATTTATTCCGCTTTTCTATTACTTTTGAGTTTTACTTGAAGAACTACATTATTTCATCGGAATAAATTTTCTTACTTATGCCGGTAGTAAAGCACAATAAGCTAATAGAAACAAGCTATAAATTAAACAGTCGAGAGCAATTCTTTCTTCTTTATCTAATTTCCCAAATTACGAAATCTGACCACGAATTCGGAGAATTTAAGATGCACTATTCTGAAATAGAACATGTCTTGAATTTTGACGGAAAAAGAAGAATCGCAAACAAAGAAGAAGTTTTTGAGCTAATGCGACGGGTCAACAATTGCCAAATTTCTTACGAAGCCGGGAGTAGAAAAGGGGAGAGTGTTTGGTTTCAATACTATGAGCGAGATGAGGAAACCGGTATGTTTTACTTTAGCTTGTCAAGTAAGTTGAGTGATTATTTATTGCAACTCAAAGAACACTTTACAAAATACAACATTCAAAACATTATTTACCTGAGTGCTAACGGTATTCGGATGTACGAACTGTTGAAACGTTATCAATTTCAAAAGGAATGTGTGTTCACAATTGAGCACATTAAGTTCTGTTTAGGTATCGAAGGGCAGTATGAGAAGTTCTATGATTTTAAACGTTATGTTTTAGAAAAAGTACGTGATGAATTAAGCATTTATACTGATGTTAAATTTGAGTATGAAACTGAAAGGAAAAAGGGAAAAAGTATCGTTAGTCTTCGTTTTACGATAACGGAAAATATGCCAAAGCATACAGTTGACGTTATTAAACTATTGGGATATAGAGAAGGGAAAGAGGCAGAGGAGTTCAAAAATCCCACAAAATCAGAGGACTCTGAACCCCTAAATATCACAACCAAGCAGAGTAACCGACAGAAAGGAACGGAGAATTTAACTCAAGCGCAGTATTACGCTTATTGCTTTTTAGCAGACAACGGTGTCAATAAGTCTTTCATTTTAAATCAAATATTGCAACATCCGAAAGTATCTTATGAGCCACTAAAAGGTTACGAAGATGTATATATTCAACTGTCGTGGAAGCATATGCTCAAATATACCCGCGCTAAAATCAAAGCTGCGGCGTATGTAACTTGGTGGAAAAATGAAAAGCTGACAGATGATAGTGTTCATGCGAAGCTTATGGAAGATTTAGATAGTATTCGCAAAAGAATGTCTGTAAAGGAGCGTGATTTTAGAAAAATTGCTCAAACGATGACTTTTGATGCCTATCAAAAATATAAAGAAGAGTTGTCAAAGAAACCTAAGGAACAAGAGACCAAAATCAATGTATTAAAAGGCAGACGCAGAGATTTTGATTTCAAGTTATTTAAAAGACATCACGGAGATATTTATAATAAAATACGCAAGGAAAGAGCAAATGCAACTGCTTCGTTGGCTGATGCTTTGGGAGCGAAATATGAGGAGCATTTAGAGTTAAATGTTGCTACTTATTGTGAAGAATGGTATGTGAAAAATGTCTAAAACTCTGACTTCGTTGCAGTCTCCCGTGAAGAAAGACCTTATTCTTAATTTTTAAGGATAAGGTCTTTTTTTAGGGACAAATTTTTTAACTTCTGCTTGAAATTAATAATACTTAACTTTATCACCTCAGACCTCCCCAAACTTCCAGAAACCTCCAGATGACGCTTTCCCGCCGCCTTACCTTTGCGGCAAAAACAACATGAGTAAAACAAATATCATTGCTGGCATCGCTCTAATTACCGTTGCCTACGTCGTCATCTACCGCAAATACCTTTTCGAGTAAGCATTCGAGTAAACAGATTTTCATGAGTAAATCACAATACAAACTCAATCTGACGATTGAGCAAGTTCTCACGGATAAAACCGAAAGAGGGGAGACCTTTTCTTTGGAAGAATTAGCCTACCTCAACCAATTCACTGGTTACGGCGGACTGGCAAAATTCGGCGCCCAAGGCAAAGGTCTCCTTTCTGAATATTTCACTCCGATAGAAATTGTCGAGAAGATGATTGGTTTGGCTTACAAACATGGCTATTCAGGAGGAGCAGTCTTAGAACCAAGCTGCGGCATCGGTCGCTTTTTGCACTATTTCGCACCGACGACGAAAGTGGATGCTTTTGAAATCAATGAAGTCAGTCAGAGCATTGCGCAACTGAACTTCCCAAATTTCAATATCCGTCACGCTTACTTCAATGAAATGTTCATTGAGCGTAGCGGTAAAGCCAAGACTTTCACCAATCCGTACAAATTGGTTATCGGCAATCCGCCCTATGGAGATTTCACTGGTAAATATTCGACTAAGGAAAGACAAAATACTAAAGCCACCCGCTATGAAGAATACTTCATCACGCGCGGTTTAGATGTTTTGCAGCAGGGAGGGCTTATGGTATACATCATCCCTTCTTCCTTTTTAGACGGAAAAGAAAGTGTCATAAAAAAGCGCATTAGTCAACAAGCCGATTTGCTCGAAGCTTATCGGTTACCCAAAGGCATTTTTAAGCAAACGGATATCCAAACGGACATTCTTGTTTGGCGAAAAAAGTAAAAATGAAGACAAACAATGAAGACAAATACAATTAGCAAACTATTCTCTGAGGCACTCAAGAAAGAAATCGACGGATTGCTCTGCGACACGCATCCAAAAGTATGCGAACTTCGAGAACACAACATCGGAAGACTCCGTCGCTTGACCGTTGCCGAAATTCTCTCCGACAAATATCCCGAAGTACCCAGCATCCAAACCGCCTTAGCCAATCTTGAAACAGAATTGTAAACGAGGATAGGGGAGAGGATAAAACTTTACGACAGCTTAAATATACTCTGCGAAAAAGCACACTATGCAAACAACACTATCAGACGGTAATTACTTTAAAGACAATCCAACGAAGGTACTCGGAACACTACATCCGAGTACCGACCGTTTTGGTAAAGCAATCATCGAAGTACGCGGAAATATGGCAGATGTGCAGTACGGCATTGACGCACCAACTGTTCGCCGGTTTGAGCACCTCAAAGCAGGTCAAAAACTAAAAGCTACTGTAACTGACAAACTCCAAAGTTCCCTCGACCGCACCAAAGGAGAAAATAGCGGTAAAAGCAAACGAAAAAAGTCAAAAACAAAAGACGCTCCCGCAACCCTGTTACCTTTACAAAATAGCATCAAAAAATATAATCCTGACCTGTCCGACGAAGAAATCACAGTTTGGGTAACCTATCAAACAAATCGTGGACTTTTTGACGCTAAACTCATCGCTCAAAACGCATGGAAGCAATTCTTATCAGCCGAACCCGATTACCTACGCAGTCAAATCGGAAAACTCACCGCTTTTGACGGACAAGAATTTGTCCCGACCGTTTTATTCTATTCCGGCAATATCTACGAAAAACTCAAAACGCAACGAGAACGAAAATCCCTCATCATCACCGCAGTAGGAGAGGAGATATTCAACACCCAAATCCAAAAACTCGAAGCTGTTCGACCAGATAAGCTAAACATCACGGACGGCGAAGAAGGCAAACTCACGCTTTCACCCTTCGATAAAATATTCCGCGATTTCAAGGTTGGTTCTCTCTCCGACGGAACGGAATTTTCCGAATCCGAAAATCTGATTGAAATTTTCAAATGGAATTACCTCGGCACGCTCACTTCCGATGACTTCCTTTTTGAAAAACAAAAGACATCACAATACGATATCCGTCAACATTGGCTGAAACGCGGACGCTTTTCTCGCGGAACGGACGAAAGTGAGAAAGCCGCTCGTAAACGCGCCGCTCAAACTATCGGCGCACGTTTATTCGACCGTTTCCTTTTTGAAATGATGACCCGCGAAGACCGCAAGAAATTAGAACACATCTGGAACTCCGCCCGCAACAATTACGTCGAACCCGATTGGTCAAAAATCCCCGTCGGTTTTGAAATCAACAAATACTTCAAAGGCGGTTTATTACAAATACGCCCTGCTCAACGGGAAGGTGTCGCTTTCTTGAATATCAATGGGACGGGAATTATCGCTTACGACGTCGGAGTCGGAAAGACGATGACCGCCGTTTTGTACATCGCCGATATGATGTCAAAAGGCATGTGTCGCCGCCCCTTAATTGTCGTTCCGAATCCAACCTACGAAAAGTGGCTCGGAGAACTACAAGGTGTTTTTGCGAAAAAGGAAATTCGAGATAAAGAGGGTGAGCTTCTGCATCAAAAAGGAGATTTAATCGCCGAAGGCATTCTACCGCAGTACGAGTACAATGATTACTACAATCTCGGCTCGGGACATTTAGAGAAAGCAAAAAATGAAGAAGGCTTTACTGTAAAAGTTCAAGATTACTCGATTACTGTTATCACTTACGAAGGTCTATCCAAAATAGGCTTTAAAGAATCAAGCGAAAAGAAACTGATTACCTCAATCAAGTCCATTCTTTCACAAGGAGAAGTCGGACGCGAAGCTGCAATCGTCGAAGAGAAAATATCGAGTATGGTAGACCGTGCTTTGGATAAAAGCGAAATCTACATCGAGGACATGGGCATTGATGCGATTGTCGTTGACGAAGCCCACAATTTTAAAAACCTCTTCACCCAAGTTCGCGGTGAAGCAACCGTCGGAGAATACGGAGAAACGGGACGCGAAAGCAATCACTACGAACTGCAAGGCAAAACACCTTCCGCCCGCGCGATTAAACTGTTCATGCTCAATCGCTACGTTCAGTTACAGCACAATCGACGCAATACGATAGGACTGACCGCAACCCCTTTCACCAATTCCCCGCTGGAGATTTACTCCATGCAGGCGTTATTCGATTACGACGGACTCAAAGAGCATGGTATTGAAAACATCGTCGATTACTTCAACACTTTTATTGACGAAAGTTACGAAGCGGTTTGGACAAGTCGCGGCAGATTTGAGCAACGCGCAGTTATTCGCGGTTTCAATAACCTGCCGACGATGCAGGCAATCATTTTCAAATATATCCTGTACAAAACGGGAGAAGAAGCCAATATCTCCCGTCCTGAAAAAGTAGTGCTTCCGTTGAAAAACGACGAAAAAGGGGTACAACTCCCGATTGAATATCAAGCTAATACGGAAATCCCCGCAACGGAAGAACAATTGGGTTGGTTCAAAGAAATTGCTGCTTTTGCGCGTGGCAATGCTTCGGAACTCGATATGTACTATGAGACGGACGGAAAAGGAAATATCCCCGGTCGAGATTTGATAGCAATCAATGCCGCTCAACTCGCGACCCTCTCTCCACTGCTTTTGCCCTGGCGCAAAGTGGACGAAAGCGGTATTTCTGCCGAAGAGTTTCTGGCGAGTTCTCCAAAGTTACGCTACGTGGTGGAATGCATTAAATCGGTCAAAGCCTACCACGAAAATAATAATGAGGAAGTATCGGGACAAGTTATCTACTCTAACCGTGGAACTAAGTTCTTTGGACATATCAAGACCTTTCTATTAGAAAAAGTCGGTTACAAAGATGCGGAAGTACAAATCATCATTGGTGCGACAAGTACCAAAAAGAAGGAGAAGATAAAGCAAGACTTTTTAGACGGTAAGGTTAAAGTAGTCATTGGTTCGGCGACTATCCGTGAAGGGATTGATTTGCAAAAGCGCAGTACCGTTTTATACAATTGCTTTTTAGATTGGAATCCGACTGACATCAAGCAGTTGGAAGGACGGATTTGGCGTTTCGGGAATATCTTTTCTCACGTCCGCATCGTCGTGCCTTTGATTGAAAATAGCTTTGATATTTTCCTCAATCAAAAATTAGGAGAGAAGACCAGTAGAGTCAATAATATCTGGTCAAAAGCGGGCAGAACCACGGTACTCAAACTCGAAGACCTGAATCCCGATGAACTCAAAAAGGGATTAATCACTGATGTCAAAGAATTGGTTAAAATGCTCATTGAAGAGCAAAGTCAAGAACTGTTTATTCAGGAAAACTTACTACAGAGTTATGTGAAGCAACTCGGTGATGCTGCCGCAGAAAAGCAAGAAGTGGACCGATTGAAACGTAAATTAGACGGTATCGCAACGCGTGCGCAGGAAGCTTGGGCATATCCGCCGACTATTGAGAAAAAGGTGATTACGCGCATTTCTAAAATGAAAAGCGAAACGCTGCCGCAGTTGTATCGATTGGTCAAAGCCTATGCTGATACGCGTGAATGGTCAGAGAAGTATGATTTAGAAGCAACAGTGGACGAGCATATCAAAAAACTCAAGAAGTTAGAACGCACCGAGCGTAATATTTTGGCAAAGAATGATTTGACAATCAAGGATGATTTTACGGCTTTGATAGAAAAGTATCAGCAGCAAGTTGAGCAAATCAGAAAGGACATTAAAGAAGTGACTTCTCCGCAGAATCAACTGAAGTTGATGCTCGAAATGATGGCAGAAAAAGAAGCCAAACAAATGTCAAGCAAACCGACCGAAGAACGGGTCGAAGAGTTCAAACGCTTGAACTACTTATTGGAATGCCGCGATGAAGACGCAGACGGACAAGATGACCAAGGGAATGTGTGTACAATTTACGGAATAAATAGGGGAGAAGGGGAGCAAAATATTAAAGTTCACGCGAAGAAGGATTGGGAAGTTTCCTTTACGGATTACAAAGAACGGATACTGGCAGATTTACCTGAGAAAGAACGGACGCGCAAAGAGGATAGCAGTTTGGACATGGAAATTATTCGCCACAATCACCACTTTGCCGTAGTCAAAGCATTGGAACGCGGAGAGGATGTACCGCCCGAAATTGAGCAGGAATATGGGGGTAAATTACCGAAAAAAGAGGAAATAGGAACAAAAGGTCAGCAAGGAGGAAAGGGAAAAGATAAAGGAATTCCGAAGTTCCGTATGACCAAAGTTCTCAAAGACCTCATTCCCAAACATCAACAGCAGGTCATCAAGGCTTGGAACGATGAGTTAAAGCATAATGTACTCGGTCCGTTGAACGCACAATTGCAAGCGATGCCGAAAGCAGCGGCAAGCGGTACAATTGACCGTCAGATTGTGTACGCTCATTATTTTTATGGTAGTTCTGATTGGTTTATCACCGAACGGAATGGAGAGCCGTATTTATATGGCTATGTGATTTTGAACGGTGATAGTGTGATGTCAGAAATCGGCGGTATTGGTTTGCGCGAATTGACAGAGCACGGTGGTATTGAATTGGATTTTTATTGGACACCGAAATACTTAGCGGAAGCGAAATATCAAACGGACTCAGACTTTTTTCGAGAGCCTGATTTTTCTTTAGCGGAAGATATTAGAGCAGGAGAACAAAAGTCTGTTCCAGGTGTGCGGGTCGAGATGAATGCACCGCCCGATGCGAAAATGTTGGAACGCATCAGAAAGGATTATGAGAAGTATCCTGTTTATCGCGGACGCAAGGGATTAGATGATTTTTTGAAACAATACTATCCGCATTACGGGGAATTTGCGCAGATGATTTGGGAGGTGCTCTATTCCGATACTGAAGAGCAAAAAAGCATCGATAAAACAAAAGCAGAAAAAAATGCAATAGCGAAGAAGTTTGCTTTGAAGCAAGACCAAGCAATCCGTATTTTGGAAATGGAGACTGCAAATAAACGTGCATAACGCGAAGAACAGAAATGAGTAATTATGAGCAAAAAGATAAATGACTGGAAAGATAAAGCATGGTTTGGATTACTCTTGATTGACGAAGTACCTGTTTCCTATCGCTTTAAACCGCAGGATAAAGTATTGCCTGCTCGCTTGGAATTCGAGAGTTTGGAAGCGCGGCAGGCTAATAGTTTGACAGATACAGGATATCGCAATGAGTTCTTTCCCAATGTTGCATCAAATGATGCTGTCACCTCGGCAATCGATTTGGTGCAACAATATTTGCAAGCGCGTATTCCAAAGGCGAAAATTGTCCTCATTGCGCGGACGACAGAGGAACAGAAGGCGGACGAAATTCTCAAAGGAATCGAAGAGTTGTATCGTCGTTTGGACAGAAACAAAGAAGCCGCTGATGCGCGTAGTCGCATCGGAAAACCGTTTCCGAAGTATTTTGATTTGGCGGGTTATGAGCGTGTTGCTAAAGCTGCGGAAAGACAGGTGAATATTGCAAAGGGAAACAAGAACGAGCCTTACGATTTTCCGAAAATGGAATATGCGGAGTTTGAACGCATCGTGATGAGCGGTCGCAAACGGACGATTGAACTGAGCGAAAACAAGCGAGTCGAGAAAGCCATGCAAACAGGCTTTTCAATGTACAATGAACTATTGAGCCTGATTGGTAAATATGGTTGGGAAGAAAGTGACCTGCGTTACGCACGCGGTATGGCTATGGCTGACTTGCCGGTTATACTGGGTACAATCACAGGAAGTTTACAACGCATTTTATCACAAGAACAAGCTAAAGAGAAAGGCTACAAACGCGCCGACGAAACTAAAAGAGAGACCGCTTACAAATCATTTTACGACAACATCACAAAAGCAAAAAAAGTGCAGCAAACCGCAACGGAAGAATTAGTAAAGAAAAAGGAAGCCACCAAGAGCGAAGCAATGGGTGAACGCGCGGAACAAGAAACGAAAGTCTTGGAATTGCGAGAAGGAATAGAGCTTGAAGTCGGCATTTTTCTACGTCGCCCCGACGAACCGTTTTTTATTGAAATCCTCAAAATCGAGGAAAAGGATTATCGAAACATCGGAAAACGGCAAATCCTGACTTATCGCAATCACATGTTGTCAACGATTTCGACCTATGACAGCGAAGGGGTGTATTGGGAGAATTTTCAAAAGAACAACCGAGAAGCCGAAGTTTTGACCAAAGCGGGAACAGAGAAATTGTGGAAGCAAGCCTTACAGCCAATACCCGAAAAGGAACAAGCAGCTTTAGTTGAAAACATCAAACAACTAATCAAGAACGAAAATCTGCAAACAGCGGAGTTTGAATTGCAAGACTATTTTCGCAAAGTTGTACTGCGAGAACCGGAGCAAATCAAGACTTTCTTTCATTTGCGTAATGCGATACCAAATAAGAAGTTTCGTCCCTGTATATGTACACAAGATTTGCGAGAAGATGTCCGTCGGGCATTTTATGAGCGATTGGAAGAGAACCTGTTTTCTTATATCCCGAAAGACTCTTTGGTGCAGCCACGTAAACTAACTGACCGCAGAAGTTACGAAGCTGACCCCGATGATAAGCATTTAAAAGACTTGGTAAAACCGTTTATCAGCAAAGACCAACTGCGACCTGCGATGTGGGGAGTGAACTTTTCGGATAAAGGTACTGCAATTACAGATGCGCACCGCTTGCTGCTTTTACCGAAGGTCAAGTCGGGAAAGAAGGGTACTTATTGCATGACGCGCAAGTGTTTTAAAGACAATGATTTCAAAGCGGAGATAGATTCTCGCTATCCTGATTATGCGGCGATACTGCCACAGCCGGAGGATGAATATAACTGCTTTATTTTGGAAGTAAAGCAAATTCGCTTTTTCATCAAGACCTTGGAGAGTAACGGAATTATCAGTGACAGTAGAGAAGTTCGTTTCAATTTTGTGTACGGTGAAGACGAATACTTGCGCTTTAATGCGACTAAAATCCTTTTGCCTATGGTTGAGACGCTGGGTAAACTCGGACATACTCAAGTAAAGATGTGGGTTACCAAGCATAATGCAGCGGTGGTTTTCACAGGAATTGATTCAAATCGCAATGACATCAGTACCGCCTTTCAAAAAGAACTCTTACTCGGAATGCCACTTTTTGCGGGTGACAATAAAGCAGAATTTGAGGAGTCAATGGATTTAGGTGATTTGATGATTGATTTGGATAAAGCAAAGGCTTGGTTTAATGGTGCGGAAGGAAAAACGGTTGCCTTTGAAGTGGAGATTGACACAACTGACGCTAAGACTGCTGATAAAAAGCGAGCGAAGTCAAAAGATGCAAAAGACGATAAAGCTAAACTACTCAAAATCAAAATGGCGCAAATGCAAGACCAAAATATTCGCGTCTTAGAAATGGAAGGAAAAGCGGTGTAAAGCAGTTCTTTTCTGAAACACTATCAATACTGAAAACACACGAAATAACATACACACGAATAATACACACTATGAGCTATAAAACAGCACAAATCAAGGGCGAAGACTTTGGATTACTTTCTCCAGACTTACGCGAAGAAATAAACAATATCAAAAACTATACGGAAGGCTACAACATGGAGTATTTCGATATTTTTGAGGATAATGACAAACGACTTTTTGCTTTGGCAGAGAAGGAGTTAAAGAAGCTTTCTAAATCTGAAAAAACGGAAGAAAAACCGAAGGCTGAAAAGAAAGAAGAACAGCCAAAACCAAAACCAATAGAAAAACCTATTGAGAAATCAGTCGAAAAACCGAAGACTAAGGAAGTCAAAAAGGAGGACAAAAAATCAGAAGTCAAACCTGTTGAAAAAGAAGAGCAGACTGAAAAGCCTAAATCCGCTGACCCTGATTATGTACACAGTTGGAAAAAGAAGATTTCAGATGCTTCCTTTGAAGCAGCGGCAAAAGTAGAATTGACTTGTGGTTTTCGTGTATTGACGGCAGAGAAAGGCGGTAAGGTGGATATCAAATCGACTTTTAACAAAGGCGATAAATTATTGGTGCATGAAGACGGTTATCCTTTTGCTGTAATGACCGAAGCTGCCTATGAGAAGCGTTGTAAAGTCACTAAAAAAGCGTCAACACCACGCTCTAAAAAAGAGCCTGCTGCTAAACAGCCAAAGAAACCAGAAGTTATCCAAGCGATTTTAGATAATCCGTCTGTACCGCTTTTGACCTGGTTGGACGGACAGATTGAGCTTTGGAAAAACCGTCAGTCTAACAAAAAAATTACCAAGATTATGGTGATTTTAAAGACGGGTGAAATTGTAATTGAATATACGCATTACGATAAGTTGTTGCGTGTAGCGGATTTGCGATACAGCTATCACAAAATTTGTCCGGAGACGGCGAAGTTGACGAAGATGCTTCCTCCTAAGCGCGGTTCGTATCGGATGTTGGTGACCAAGCAGGCACTCAAAGAGCAATATGCGACTAATCGTAATTGGGAAGAGTGTCAACTTTGGATACGGGAGGCTTATCAATGTTCTCGTGACGGAGATTGCTCTAAGGAGCAGAAAGAGCTATTTTCGCTTTACTACAAGCAATGTGGTGACCAGCGGGTGAAGAAGGAAAATATTGCTTATTTGCGTTGGTTGCATAAGAAGGCTGGGGAGCAATGGAAGAGAGGAGAGGAGTCTTATTTGGGGGCTTTTGCACGGGTGAAGCGGGAGTTTAAGGAATAGTAAAAAAGCGGGGCGAAGTTTTAAACTTCGCCCCGTCTCGTATTCATATTTTTTTAGGTATTGTTCACTCAACGGTGTCAGTGGTTAAAAAATAATAAAAATCACATTTGATTTTGTAATAAAAGTCTTGCCTCTTAATTTTGTTCTACCGAGAGAAGCGGCGTTTGGCTCTGCTGAGGAGCAACCAGACAAGGAATACCTCGGAGCGGACTAACATAAAGTCTTAGACAGACCGATTGCCTCTTTTGGTAATCGGTTTTGTCATTTTAGGCAAGCTGTCCTCATGCATAGAGATGTGTGTTCGCCTATGCCTAAATAAAACCTTGGTAAGGGCTGCTTGATGAGCCTTTGGTTATTCACCCATATTTAAATCCAACTTCATTCGTTCACCGAAGAAGATAGCGAGCTGCTGAGCGGATAAAGCCCAGTTAGATAAAGGCGAAGTCCATTTTTTCATGATGTCCGAGGATGCTAAAAATATCATTTTCAGTAAGGCTTCTTCGGAAGGGAAAACGCCTTTGGCTTTGGTAACCTTACGCAGTTGACGATTAAAACCTTCTACAGTATTAGTCGTGTAAATGATACGTCTGATGTCGGCTGGATATTTAAAGTATTGACTCAGCTCTTCCCAGTTATTGCGCCAACTAAGTATGACTATTGGATATTTTTCTCCCCACTTTTTCTCCAATTCGTCCAACATGCCTTCAGCATTGGCTTTGGTACCTGCTCGATAGACTTTTTTCAAATCTCTGATAAAAGGCTTTTGGTCTTTACTCGCTACATATTTGAGGCTATTGCGAATTTGATGAACAATACAAAGTTGTACTTCGGTCTTAGGAAAAATACCCCCAATTGCTTCTACAAAACCCGTCAAATTATCAATACAAGCTATCAAGATGTCTTCTACTCCTCGATGTTGTAAATCAGACATCACGCTCATCCAAAAACGAGCACCTTCATTCTCTGAAGTGTAAATACCTAATAAATCTTTGTTTCCGCGACAATCTACACCCAGAATACAGTAAATCGCACGACTCACCGTTCGACCTTCTTCCCGTATTTTGTAGTGAATACAATCCATCCAAACGATAGGATAAGTTGATTGAAGCGGACGACTACGCCACTCTTGCATCGCAGGGATTACCTGGTCGGTTATTGCACTCAATTTAGCCTTTGAAATTTCGAGCCCATATAGTTCTTCTAATTGGGACGTAATATCACTGTAGCTCATCCCTTTAGCATACATCGATGTCACCATATCATCCAATCCTGCATTTAGGATTGTTTTGCGTTTACCGATTATCTCTGGTTCAAAACTCCCTCCTCGGTCACGACTACGTTCAATTTCCAATTCGCCATGTTGAGTCTTTACCTTTTTACTCACTTTACCATTGCGACGGTTCTTTTTTCCTGACTTGCGCTCTTCCTCTAAATGGTGGTCAAGTTCGCCCTCCAAACTCGCTTCCAATATTCGTTTAAATAAAGGAGCCATCACTCCGTCTTTTCCTCCTAATTTACCGCCAGACAACAACTTGTCAACTGCGGCTTTTTCTATGTCACTCAGAGCCTCATAACGGCTCCGACGAGATATTTTCTTCTTACGTACTGTCATACCTAATTTGTCTTTTTGCAAAAATCCGAAAAATATCGGATTTTTTTACTGACACACTTGAGTTAACAGTCTCCATACCAATCAGGTGCAAGTTGGAGTGTAACATTCGCAAATCCTGTAAATAATTTAAATCTATATTTACTTTTTTGGCGTGTTGGTACTGTAACATTCAATCACAGTCCAACAGCATTATCAGGAGCAAATATTTCAACTTCGGGGAATAGTGTAACTATTACTGGTACTGGACCTGCTGGTAGTGGAATTATTGCATTCAGTGGACCTGTTACTACTTTAACAGTTACAGGAAATACCATGAGTACTGGAGGAATTGGCCTGAACTATGGGTTACCAGGAGTATTACCTCTATCTGTAACAGCAACATCTACTGACACATCTTGTGATGAAGATAATGGTACAGCTACAGCCACTGCTACTACTTCCGCTACTGGTGGAACAGGTGCAATTTCTTATGCTTGGAGTAATGGTGCTACTACTAACGCTATTAGTGGATTAGCAGCTGGCACTTACTCTGTGACAGCTACAGATGGCAATAACGATACTGCTACTGCTTTTGTAAGTGTTTCTGGTAGTACAGGAATTGTAGCAGCGGCAACATCTACAGACACTTCTTGTGGTGCTGACAATGGTTCTGCAACAGCTTCTGTTTCTGGTGGAACAGGTGCAATTTCTTATAACTGGAGCAACGGTGCAACTGGTAGTTCTATCGGTGGTTTAGCGGCTGGTGCTTACTCTGTAACTGCTACTGATGCGAATAGCTGTTCGGATGTAGCTTCTGTTTCTATTTCTGGTAGTACAGGAATTGTAGCAGCGGCAACATCTACAGACACTTCTTGTGGTGCTGACAATGGTTCTGCAACAGCTTCTGTTTCTGGTGGAACAG
>JALZUE010000134.1 GCA_023301705.1 Alteromonadaceae bacterium
TTCATACCAGCTTCTAAACGTAAGGTGTCGCGTGCACCTAAACCACAAGGAGCTACACCTAAATCAAGTAGTTGTTGCCATAGCTGTGCAGCTTCATTTTGTGGTACAACAATTTCGTAGCCTTGCTCACCCGTATAACCAGTGGTGGCAATAAATAAGTTTTGCGCTTGTACACCAAAAAATGGCTTCATACCTTCAACTGCTTGTTCTTGTTCAGTGGTTAATAACTTAGCCACTAACGCTTTTGCTTCAGGGCCTTGAACAGCAATCATGGAAAACTCTGAACGTTCGTTAATCGTAATGTTAAAGTTTTGCGCTTGCTTGTTTAACCAAGCCATGTCTTTTTCACGTGTCGCTGAATTTACCACTAAGCGGTAATCAGTTTCTGAAAAGTAATAAATAATTAAATCATCTATTACACCTCCAGCTTCATTTAACATGCCTGTGTATAAGGCTTTGCCTTTTTGCGTTAATTTAGCCACATCGTTACATACTAAGTGACGTAAGTACGCTTGTGCGTCTTCACCAGTAATATCAACAATGGTCATATGTGAAACATCAAACATGCCTGCTTTATTTCGTACAACATGATGCTCTTCAATTTGAGAACCATAATTAATTGGCATTTCCCAGCCGTAGAAGTCAACCATTTTAGCGCCAGCTTCTATATGTTTTGCATGTAGTACAGTTTTATTAGTCATGAAATATTCCACAATAAAAATATAATAATAAACGATAAGTTTTTTGAATACGCTTCATTTTAGCGGCAAATTAAGCAGCTACGGTATGTATGAATAGTGTAGTCAAAAAATGAATGCGAATTATAATAAGTGCCTTAGAATATTTCAATAAATTATGCTAAAAACAAACAACATAAAAGAACATAAAACCAACTAACAACAATAAGCTGAATATAATTTTAATAATAAGGTTAATTCGAAATAATAAACGTAATATTAGCACTTAAACTTATTAACTAAAATACTATAAATTTAAAAACGAATAGCTAGAAAACAAATATTAGAGAAATAAGGAAATCAGTTAAGCACCCTTATGCGTTATTTATTTACCATAAAAACAACGCAAAAAAGTGCTTAATGAATATACAAGAATATTAAAAGGCTTTAACGGTTAAATTTGGTCGCTAACTTAGGTAGGTGGCGTTGATACCCTAACGCTTGTTTCACCATTTGCTGTTTCACTAGTGGCGTGGCATTTAACATGGTTAAACCAATACCGCGTAATAATTGCGTTGGCTTTTGCTGTGGTGTAAACACTTGCTTGATTGCTTCCATTGCAGCCACCATTTCGGTAGCGTCGTTTTTACGCCAGCGTTCAAATGTTTTAATCGCTTTTATATCAACCGTTAGTTGGTTGTTTTCAACTTGGCTTGCAATGCTTTCAGCTAATGCTGCTGCATCTTTTAACCCTAAATTAACACCTTGCCCCGCTAAAGGGTGAATAGTATGGGCAGCGTCACCAATCAGTACGGCTCTATTTTGGCTAAAGTTATGTGCCAAACGCATGGTTAGCGGGTAACTAACACGTTGGCTTTCACAGGTAACAACACCTAGTTTACCGTCGGCTGCTGCGCTTAGCTCTTGATTAAAGGCTTGTTCTGATAATGCATGTAAACGTGCTATTTCTTCAGGGGGAGCAGAATATACAATAGAGGCGAGTTGCTCACCTTTTTCATTTTTCGACGCTAACGGTAAAAATGCTAATGGACCAGTAGGTAAAAAAACTTGCCATGCAGTATGCTGGTGCCCTTGCGAACATGCCACGGTAGCAACCATGGCATGATGATCATAATCGCGAAAGGTCATTGGCATATTCAGTTGCTGACGCAGCCATGAATTAGCGCCGTCAGCGCCCACAACTAAGCTTGCCATAATTGGCATTGGCGGCGCAGCGGGGGCTGAACTTTCACTTTCAACATGATTAGGTGCAAAACTCACAAATACTTCGTCAGTACCCATACCAATAGACTGAATACTGGCTTGGGTATAAAAGCTAATGCCTGAATCTTGCTGTGCTTGTTGCCATAACGTATTACGAATCACACTATTTTCAATAATAAAACCAAGCTGTTCATCAGCAATGTTGGCATCATCAAATAATAATTTTCCGTAGCCAGCTTTGTCCCATATATGCATATGGTGATATGGCTGTGCTCGCTCTTCTATTATGTTACTCCACACATTTAGCTGGCTGAATATTTCTTGAGAAGCGGCATTAATAGCACTTACCCGTAATTCGGGTTGTTCAGATAAAGCTTTAATGGGTGAAATATCGGCAATGGCAACAGTTAATGAGGTAAGTTTTCGAACGGCTAACGCTAGCGTTAAGCCAACCATGCCGCCACCAATAATCAATAAATCGTACTTTTTCATTTATTAATATCCCATGCTTTTCTTCACAAAACGTTTTTTAATTGGCGTAATATAATTCATTGCTTTTAACGCAATGTTTCTGCCCACAACGAATGGAATATGATTATTTGAAAATGACTTTACTAGGGTGTCTGTCATTGAAATAACCTGTTGTTGATCATTTTTTCTATGTTGTTCATAAGCGCTTAACATAGTGTAATTACCAAGATCAGCTTTAGCGTTTGAACTGTCGTTAAATTGCTGACTAATTAAATCACTCAGTTTTTGAATGTCGCGTACACCTAGGTTAAAACCTTGCCCAGCTATAGGGTGAATAGTATGTGAAGCATTACCAACTAACGCCATACGGTGGTAAACGTTGCTTTCTGCTTGCACTAAACTCAGCGGAAAAATACTACGTTTGCCAGTTTCAACAACGCCACCTTGCCATAAGCCAAAAGCTTTATTTATGGCCTGTATAAATTCGTTGTCAGTGTAGTGAGCTATTTTTTGTGCTTGTTCTGGGGTAAGTGTCCATGCTAATGCGTATAAATTATCACCAAGCGGTAACATCGCAATAGGGCCAAATTCAGTAAAACGCTCGTAAGCAATGTTTTCAGGCGTTGCAGTTGTGTTATTGCTTAACTGTAACCCTGCCATACGAACATTGGCAATTATCGCACTTTGCGGATACGTTTTTTCATGGCTATTAATGCCCGCAAACTTTCTACATACCGATTTTGCACCGTCACACGCCAGTAACAAATTAGCCGACAATGCGTTATTTGCACTTAGCTGAACCTGCACTAAATCTGTTTGCCAGTTAATTTTAGTAATGGTGTCTGGGCAGTACCAATCAACTCTTAAAGAAGTATTGTCTTCTTTTAATAGTTGGCTAATACCTTGTTTAATACTGCTAGCAATGTTGGTCATTTTAGCGGCGTAACCTAAAGCATCTACCGCATATTCATGAGCATAAATACGCGCTTTACCATAATAGCTTCGATCAGACACATGAATAGTTTGTATAGGCGTTGCTTGCGCTGATAAATATTGCCAAATATTTAATGTTTTAAAGTAACTTGCTGTTTGATGTGACAATGCAATAACACGCGCATCAAACGCATTGCTTGATAATTGGCTGTGCTGAGTAATATTTTGGGCAGTGCTGTTCGCTTCAGCATTAGCTTCAACAATGGCAATTGATAACGTACGATTTTGTAATTTAGCTTTTTGTAACAAGCTTAACGCAGTTAAACATCCTGATAAGCCACCACCGCTAATAATAACATCGTAATGTTTAGCGCTGCTGTGACTTTCTGCATTTGAAGTATTGTCGTTAATACTTTTTGTATTCGCGTTTGTCATGCTTATGTTCTTGCGTTAGCCATAAGTGTTTCAATATCGCTAACTGTTTTAGGTGAATTCACCGTTAAGTTTTCATAGCCTGTTTCGGTAACTAAAATGTTATCTTCTATACGAATTGCAATACCGCGCCATTTCTCGTCAACACTTTCATCATTTAACGGAATGTAAATGCCTGGCTCTATTGTCATTACCATACCGGGTTCAAACGCTCGGCTTTGTTTACGGTTTTCATCAATGGCGTAATCACCTACGTCGTGCACATCTAACCCTAACCAATGACCTAAACCATGTATGAAGTATTGTTTACACGCGTTTTGCGCTAATAAACTAGGTAAATCACCTTGAAGAATACCTAGTTCATATAAACCTTCGGTAAGTATTTTATTAGTAATAGTATTAAGTTCACCTAAAGTATTATTAGGTTTAACCGCTTCTATTGCTTTATTTTGCGATAATAGTACTAATTCATATAGTGTTTTTTGAGGCTCGCTAAACTTACCACTTACCGGAAAAGTACGAGTAATATCAGCTGCATAACCTGCTAGTTCTGCACCTGCATCAATTAACAGTAAATCACCATTAGTTAATACATCACTGTTTTCGGTGTAATGTAAAATATTAGCGTTATCGCCACCTGCAACAATTGAATTATACGCAGGAAAACGTGCTCCGTGACGGGCAAATTCATGTAAAAGTTCGGCTTCAATTTGGTATTCAAATTTACCATCATGAGTTTTTGCCATGGCACGCTGGTGCGCTTGACCACTAATCACATTCGCTTGGCGCATAATGGTTAATTCTGCAGATGATTTAATTAAACGCATTTCATGAATAAACGCGGTACAATCAACTAAAGCTTTAGGTGATTTTTTACCTTGACGGCTGGCTGCTTTTAATTGTTTAAAACATTGAAGAATTTGCTGCTCAAGTGCTTCATTTTCACCTTGGCATACATACACACTGTCTTTATCGTTTAGCAGTTCTGGTAATTCTTTTTCAAACTTTTGAACAGTAAAACATGCAGAAAATTGATAGTCTTGCTTGGCCACTGATGGTCCGATACGTTTACCGTGCCAAACTTCTTGTAGCGGATCTTTGTCTCGACAAAATAAAATGCTTTGATCAACACTGCCCTGCTCACTACTCGCTTTCACTAATACCAATAAAGCATCTGGCTCATTAAAGCCAGTAAGGTAATAAAAGTTTTTATTTTGGCAAAATAGGTATTCCGTATCGTTACTACGGGTAACTTCTTTACCTGCAGGAATAATTGCAACTGAGTTACTAGGCAATTGTGCTAACAACTGTTGTCTTCTATTAACAAATTCGGTGATTGGGCTTAGCGTATGTGTAACAGACATAAATTCAACTATAGTAATTTTAAGTAATGGCGATTAAGGCAATATATAAAGAACAATACGTTAGTGTAATGTTTCTGGTTTAGATGAATCGATAGGTGCAGCACCTAATTCTGAAAATATTAATAATGCCGAAATTCGAACGTATTCACCAATTTCAAAATACGCTTGCTCACTGGCTTCGTTGTCATCAACTTCATCAGAAAGGTTTGCAATTTCAGCAAAGTCAGCAATCACTTCTTTAACATCGTCAGAAGTTGCAGGCATAACTTTATGCTGTAAGCCAAAGCCTAAACTAAAACCTTGTGTCCATACACTTAACGCATGGCTTCGCTCTGCAATGCTTTCGTCATCGTCTGGAAGCATCATTTGAAAACCAAAGCTGTCGTCTAAAATGTTTTGCCAAATTTCTGAATACAGTGTTTTTATTGTGTCTTGTACTGGCTTAGGAAAGCTTTCACCATTATTATAACAATCGTTAATCATGGGTATGTAGTCGTCACTTTCAAATGATAAACCACAACAAATTAACCCTGTTAATGTGCCATGTATTTCAGCTGCATGAGCAATAACACCATTTGAGGCAAGTACTGATTGAAAAGTAGAAAATAGAGTTGGTTCTGACATAATAAATTCATCAATAATAGAGATGTTGCTATCGTATCATCGGCAATAGCTTTTACGCCAGAAAAAACAATGAAAGCCAATGTATTAAACAAATAGAGTCAACTAAAACTCGATGAAAGAAGTGCAGAAAACAGTAATTGACATGTAAAGCGGTATTGAAATAATCATAAAAAACACAAGCCATTGGCAATGGCATAGACATATACTTTTCGCCAATGGCTTATAGGGACATAACTTAAACTACATTGTTAATAAACGTCTCGAACATAACGTTTTTGTTTTTTTAGCTGAACGACATATTCATCAGCTTCTTCAGCAGATAAACCACCTTGTTCTTCAATAATTTTATGTAATGTATGATCTACATCTTTGGCCATATGATAAGCGTCGCCACAAATAAAGAAGTAAGCGCCGCGCTCTAACCATTCATAAAATTCTTTAGCATTTTCCAGCATACGATCTTGTACATATACTTTTTGCGCTTGATCGCGTGAGAAGGCTAAATCAAGTTTAGTTAATAAACCCGAGGCTTGCATAGCTTCAACTTCGTCTTGATATAGGTAATCAGTTTTGCTGTTTCTATCACCAAAAAACAACCAGTTATCACCTTTTGCATGAGTTGCTATACGCTCTTCTAAAAAGGCTCTAAACGGTGCAATACCTGTTCCTGGGCCAACCATGATCATTGGCGCATTAGTATCTTCAGGTACTGAAAAGCTTTTATTTGGCGCGAAATAACATTTAACGTTATCACCCACGTCAGCAATATCAGCAAGGTAAGTAGAACATACCCCCTGATGGTCGCGATCATTACTTGAATAACGAACATTCGCGATGGTTAAATGCACTTCTTGTGCATGATGTTTAATGCTTGATGATATAGAGTAAGCACGTGCAGCAAGCGGTTTTGATAATGAAATAAACTCTTCAATGCTAAACTTTGCTTGTGGGTACAGTGTTAATAAATCAACAATATCTTTGCCCCATAAAAAGTCATTTAGTGCTTGTACATTATCACCTAACAATAAACTGGCTAACTGTTCATCACCACTTCGCATGGCTAGCTCTGCAACAAACTCTTTACTGGGTGTACGTACTTCTAATAGCGTAGATAAAATATGTGATAATGGTAAAGCTTCACCTTTATAAGGCTCTAATTGCTCTGCTGTTGCATTAAATAATACGAGCAGTTCATCAACAAGCGCTTGGCGATTAACACTGATAATATTTAATGCATCACCTGCTTCATAAGTTTCACCACTTTGTGCTAATGAAAATTCGTAATGAAACGTTTCTTTACTAGAGCTAACATCAGTAATTTTTTTTTTAGTGATTAATTTAGCTTCAAGTGGGTTCTGTCTATTATATTTAGATTTTGCTTTTTTATTGCTTGTAGCAACAACACTAGCAGTACTTGTAGCCGAAGACCCTTTTTGTGCAATTGTGGCAACAACTTCAGTTAACCATTCATTTGCAGGCTCTTCAAAATCAACATCACAGTCAACACGATCAACGACACGCTGTGCACCTAATGCTTGTAATCGTTCGTCCCATTGTATACCGGCTAAACAATAGCCATCGTAGTTTGTGTCTCCTAATGCAAGTACTGAGAAGTAAGTATTAGCAAAACTTGGCGCATTATCACTGCTAATTTCGTCCCATAATACTTGTGCGTTGTCTGGCATTTCACCTTCACCATACGTACTAGTCACAATCAGTAATCGTTCACAATTAGCTAACTGCTCAGCATTCGTGTCATCCATATCAATAACGCTAACAGTTAAACCATTTTCTTTTGCTAATTCTTCTGCATCTTCAGCAACACTTTGTGCATTACCCGTTTGACTTCCATAAATAATTGTTAATGGTTTAAGTTCAATCGCTGCTGCTGTTTGCTGATTATTAACCCCTTCTTCTTTGACTAATAATCGCGTATGTAATCCAGCTAAAAAGCCTCCTAACCATTGTTTTTGTTCACCACTAAAAGGTATATCGCTAGGTAAATGTGGCACTTTAAGCGAGTTATTTGATTCATTCATTATTCTATTCTCCAAAAACTATGCTTCGTCTTTAATAATCATTGCTAGTACATGGCAATAATGTGCAGCAAGTTGTTGTTCAAAATTAGGGTGTTTAATTAATTCAGCTCGATTAATACGATCGCGCTCGATAATCCATGCACTTGTTCCCCAAGCTAAGCTGTCCCAGACTTCTCGCTTATTCAAAGATTCTTTGTAATCATCTAAACGTTTGTTAGCCACTAAGCTCGCTAATGCTTCATCGCTGTATGATGCAAGTACTGACTTACAGTCTTTAACCAGTGTTTCAATTAATTTACGATCTTCGCTTTCAAATAAATAACGTGTCATGCGTTCAACAGATTCACCCTGCGATACTTGAGCTGACTTTTCGGCGGCTTCAAATGCACGTCGAATAGTACCTATTGCATTAATATACTGACAAATAAGGCCGGTATCTCTGTCACCGTATTTGGGTATTGCTCCATCAAACAAATAGTGCTCGTTTACTAACTGCTCATAAGCATGCTTAATACTCAAACATTGTTGTTTAGCATAGTTTTGAGCAAGTTCTTCAAGGTTATTTTTACGTAGAGTTTTCTCAAGAATTAAATCACTGCATTGATAATTGAAAAGCGATAACGGTATAAGTACATAAAAATGTTGTTTTGAACGCTCCCAATTAGCTAACAATGCTTGCACTTTTACTGAACCTGTTACCTCAACATGTTGTTGTAAATGATAGCGAAGTGCTTCGGCTTGGCCTTGCGTTAATGTTGTATCTCCAGCTAGACTAATAGCTTTCACTGAGTCTTGACTACATCGCTTTGCAATTGCACCGCTTTCATCATATTGATAAGCACAGCCACCACTCATGCCGTTGCCAAAACCTTTACCATAATCACCAATATTAACAACTGCACCGTTGGTCATGTATTCACAACAAAAGTCACCCACGCCTTCAACAACGGCAACCGCGCCTGAATTACGAACACCAAATCGATCACCGGCTTGACCAACAACAAATAGTTCTCCACCTGTTGCTCCGAATAATGCAAAGTTACCAATCAGCACATTACCGGCTTGTTCATTTGCACCGCCACCAGGGTTTTGCACAACAATGCGGCCACCACTAGCACCTTTACCCACACCGTCATTACAAGTACCACTATGAACCATAGTGACACCAGAGTTATTAAAAGCGGCATAACTTTGACCAGCAGAGTTATAGGTATTAATAGTAATACTGTTACTTGTTAGTATTTTTCGACCATTTGAAAGCGTATTAATAGCTGGGTGAGCAGCTATTTGTGCTTCGTTTAGTTGGTAATTAAGTATACGTTCAATATCAATTGAGAATTGACCACCTGTGGTTTTATCACAGTTGTTTAATTGTGGCCCTTCAATCGTTATTTTCTTTTGTGGTTTATCAAAAAATTCGGCGTTAACTTGTTCAATAAAACTATCATCAGGTACGAAGTTAGCTTCTAAATAAATGGGGTTATTAATATGAACTTCTTCAACATTCACGAGTAATGCGGTCATATCTAATTGACCAACCATTGCAGGATGATCAACAAGATATAAAAGCTCTGAACGCCCACGAATATCACGTAAACTTTGATACCCTAATGTTGCTAAAATTTCACGAACTTCATGACTTAAGTTTAAAAAGTATTGTGCAAGTGCTCGAGGGTCACCTTGATATAATTCAGGGTTAGTGGTTAAACCTGCAGGGCACTTAATATTACAATTTTTCGCCATCACACACTTCAGCATCATTAACGCTGTTGTGCCAAATTCAAATGAGTCACCACCTAAAATAGCTGATTTAATTACATCTAAACCTGTTTGATGTGCATTTGAACAACGCAAGGTCACTTTGTCACGAAAGCCATTCTCTGCAAGTGCTTGATGTACTTCAGCAATACCAATGACCGCAGCTCGCCCTGTATTTTTTAAACTGGTAACTTGCGCGGCACCTGTACCACCAGTATTGCCTGCAATGTTAATAACGTCTGCGCCAGCTTTAGCAACACCTACAGCAATAGTACCAATACCTTCACTTGATACTAATTTCACAACAACCCGAACACGTGCAGCTTTAGCATCGTGAATAAGTTGGCCTAAATCTTCAATAGAATAGGTATCATGGTGCGGTGGTGGAGATACTAATTCAACACCCGGTGTACCACCACGAGCTGATGCTATTTCAACGGTAACTTTTGCTGACGGTAGCTGCCCCCCCTCACCTGGTTTAGCACCTTGAGCTATTTTTATTTCAATTTCTTCTAAGCTAGGATCAGCTAAGTAGCCTGTCCATACACCAAATCGTCCTGATGCAAACTGCTTAATTTTACTGGCTTTAACTGTATTATAACGCTTAGAGTTTTCGCCGCCTTCTCCTGAGTTACTCATTGCACCAGCAATATTGGTGCCTTGTGCTACTGCTTCATGAGCTTGGCCAACTAAGGCTCCGTGGCTCATAGCACCTGAAGCAAAGCTTGCAGTAATTTCATGTGCAGGCTGAACTAGATCAAGTGCAATAGGTGATGGCACTGGAAATAGCTTTTTAACCCATTCAAGTGCATCGTTAGTGTAATGTGCAATAACATGATTTTTAGTAACTTCAACACTACGAATAGTATGTTGAAATCTACTTTCAAGACTGTTTAATAACGCTTTGTGTCTTACAAAATTAGCAGTTGTTAACTTTAAGCTAAATTGATTTTCGTCTAGCTTAGTCACCTTAATACCTTGCGCCGAAAAATGCGGAGAGCCTGCTAACGACACTTGATTAAACTGTGCCGTAAAGTCTTGTTCAGTTTGGCATACATCAAGTTGTAAAGGTGTGGCTAATACATCTCTTAATTCTGCAGGTCTATCTGCTCGTTCGTTATGTAAGCTTTGGCTAAAATGCTTATATGCATCGGTAATTTTAAAGTTATCTATTTGTTCTGGCGTACGAGCTTCGTAGCCTAAATCTTTATAACCAGCATCATCAGGAATAACATGTGTTGATGCTTCTTTTTCTACTTCAGATTCATCGGCATAACTGATGCTTTCTTCAGTCATATTAATATATTCACGTACGGCTGTATTACCAAAACTATGGCCAGCACCGTCAGCACGTTCTTTAAATAAGCCCAATACAGGTATTTGATTTTCATCTTGAATTTCAAATACTTTTTGATGCCAATGAGCAGCACTTTTGGCTATATCAGCAAACCTAGCACCACCAATAGGTGAATGAATATTTGGAAACAAGGCTTTTAAGATAGGATCTTCTGTGTCAATAAAATTAGACTCAAAAAATTCACCACCGATATAGCTTTCTGCAGTACATAAACCAAACTTACCCATTGTTTTCATTAACGCTTTTTCAACTGCCTTTTGAAATAACATTAAACCACGCGTTATATCGTTAGCATTTTGATAAATTTGTTGAGCTCGTGAGTATACTGATAATGGACAGACAGCAGAGGCACCAAAGCCTAACAAACAGGCAATATCATGCGTACTGGCAGCTTGACCCGTTTGATACACTAAACTGGTATTAAACCGTAACCCTTTTTGTATTAATCGTTGGTTAGCTGCCGCAATCACTAACATAGCTGGCAAAGCGGCTATTTCATGAGAAATATCTAAATCACTTAATACGATAATATCTGAGCCAGTTGATGCTAGCTTTTCAACACTATTTGCAAGCTCATTTAACGCATTAGTAATATTTTTTTCATTTTGCTGATGATTATGAATATCAGGTGAAAATAACGTTTTAACTGTATTAACGGTTAATTCTGACTGCTGATAAATTTGAGATAATTGCTGAGGTTGTAAAATAGGTGATTTAATCACTATTTGTTTACTCACATTAGCACCAGAGTCACTTTCACCGATATTAGGCTTAGGCCCAAGTGCAACACGCAGTGTCATACCATCAGCTTCACGAATACTATCTAAAGGTGGGTTAGTAACTTGTGCAAAACGTTGGCTAAAATAACGAGACATTCCGCCTTCATCTTTCGCCAATGCATTTGGCGCTAGGCCATAACCCATTGCTGATATTTTTTCCATACCACTTTGTAGCATAGGATCTAACATGAACTTAAAGCTTTCTTGGTTAAGACTATAAGCAACATGTCTTGCCGCAATATTCAATGATGATTGGTAGTTCACTTTATCAATTGAAACATCAGGTAAATCGTCTATATGTAACGATGCTTTTTCTAACAATTGTTGATAATTTTTTGCTGAAGAAAAGTTTTCTAACACATCATTTGTATACGATATTTGTTGATTACTATGATCAAAAACAATCATACCACCCGCTTCGATTCGACCTCGGCGAATAACATCTTTCGCAGGAAAATCTATTTGACCCGCTTCACTCATTACTGCTAAGTAATCATGTGTTTCAACACTTCGAAGTGGTCGTAAACCAAGGCGATCTAAACGTGCACCCACTTTAATACCATCGCCAAAAATTAAGGCTGCTGGCCCATCATTCTTCTCTTCATACAAAGAAAAGTATTCAAGCATATTTTTGATTGGCAGACTTAATGATTCATCATTTTCCCAAGCAGGTGGCATCATGGCTAGTACAGTAACGTCGATATCTAATTTATCTTCAAAAATTCGTCGACTTAACGTTTGATCTAATCTAGCTGAATCTGATTGGCCTTTAGGTGATATAACTTGTGTATTATGGCGTTTAGCAATGGCATCTTCACTTAAACGGCTTTTACGATCCGTATTTAGCTCTCCATTATGAGCCATTCTATGAAATGGCTGAGCAAACATAGGGTTAGGCGCTGTATTTGTTGAAAAACGCGTATGAAAAAACAACGTATGAATACAGTGATCTTCATCAGTTAAATCATCAAAATACGGAATAACCTCCCAACTATTTAACCGTCCTTTTAATACTTGTGTTCTACTACTCATTGATAACGGATATAAGCCATATAGTTCAGGCTGGGTATAAGCAGGTAATTCAATCGCCAGAAGTGCACGATGAATAATTTGTTCAAAGTCTTCTTGGTTATCAACCGAGCTAGGCTGATTAAAAACAACTTGTTTAATTAATAATTGAGCATCTTGGCTTGCACTATTAAGGGCATTTTTATCTACCGGTAGATCTCGCCAAAGTGAAATGTCTAAAGCGTATTGGTTAAACACGCTTTCTATAATTTTTTGTGCAGCATAATGTTGATTTTTATCAATAGGATAAAAGAAATTAGCTACTCCATATTGTCCAGCTTCTAAAATTGAATTATCGGTAATTTTACGAAAAAAATTCAACGATAAATCTATATTTACGCCAGCGCCATCACCTATTCCTTCAGCACTCATTCCTCCTCTGTGTGGTATTTTACATAGAGCTTGGTGAGCATAAGATATTAATTCATGTGTTTGCTGGCTATGTTTATGAGTAATAAACCCTACTCCACAGCTAGAAAACTCATGATTTTTATCAAACAAATAACGGTTCATCATTCTTCCAATTTAAGCATATTACTTACAGTCAAATAGCCGAGAAGAATAAATGTTTATCTAATCAAATGCAAATAATAACAATTATCATTCGGTATGTTTTTTATAAAAACTTAAAAAATATTTAATATTGATAAAAGTAATAAATTGTTATTTACATTGCAAATAACAATCATTATCATTTGTGTTGTTGCATTTATATTTTGGAAAATAAAACTAATGATACAGCTCGAAAAAATTCTTTTAAACGATCGCTATACTCGTGAATTTGAAAATGCGAATACCTTATTAACAGTTGCAGCGCTTTATTTGAATAGATGTACTGTTTCTATTATTCACGTAAATTCGTTTTGTGAACATTGTGAAAATCTTGCTAAGGTACTGATAAAGTATGACAAAAAAGATAAACTGTTATCATTATATTTATGGGCTAGAGCCAAATTAACCACGCTATTTTTTAAGGGTAATACTGGTGTTGGTGTAAAAATACACTGTCGTGCTGACGCTAATATTTTTGATATGCAAATTAATGAATTATGCCAAACAATATCAACTCATAACGTAACTCCATTATTACGAAGCCTTCACCGAAGCAATGAACAAGCCCAGCCAACTACTCACAATAAATAGTTATTAAGGGTATTGCCACACAATTGCTAATACTCATTACTTATTTGATAATATCTAAGTAGTCAACAGAGAAGTATTAAACTTATCATGTTTTTACTTGTCAGCTTGCTCAATCTTAGCTATGTTTTATTGATATTAGATATAAAACAGTCTTATTAGCTATTTATTATACTTTTTAGCTAAAAATTAATCACTTATCTATTTTTTTTATTTTTAATGCTATATCATAAGACAGTATTTTTATTATTCGTTTGGAGCAAACTAATTCATGGGCAAATCGGCAGTCAACATTTGCATTAATGGAAGAAAATTGAAAGTTGCTTGCCCAAGTGGTGACGAGTCAGCTTTAATTGCTGCGTCTACAGAATTAGATAACCGTTTAAGTACTATGTTAAGTAAAGGCAACTTTGAAAGCTCTGAACAAGCATTATTGATGACCGCACTTAATTTATCGAACGATTTATTAGCCCTTCAAAAAGAAGTTCAAGTAGAAAAAGTTAACAACGAAAGTAAAATTGCGCTTTTACAATCAACTATTGAACAAGCCTTAAACGATCAATCAATAAAACGCGCTTAAACCTATTATTTAATAGGATTTCCCATTTTTTTTGCTATAATTAAATCTCCTTCTAGGATGATTGTTATTAATTATTTCCCTGAGCCGATAAGTTTTACCTTAGGGTTTTTTATTCTTTACTATTGTGCAAGCCTGGCTCGTATCAGGAAGCCTACGGTAATAATTTGAGACCCGCCCTGAACACACGGTGTTCTGGGTCTGACGTTAATGGCACATTCTAGAAGGTTCTATTTTCTTCATACAACAGCTCACTATATATTCTTAAGTGTTCCCATTAATTTTTCATGTTATCGAGCACACATTTGTATATACTCATACAAAATAATTAATACGCATTTAAAATGAACAACTGCCCTTTTCAACTTGATACATCATTGTTAGAGCCAAGTAATCCTATTGGTATATTTGATTCAGGTATTGGCGGTTTAACAATTATTGACTGTATTAAAGAACAATTACCTAATGAGCAATTAATTTATATTGCTGATAATTTATATGCTCCCTATGGTGATAAGTCTGACGACTTTATTATTGAGCGCGTGAATAAAATTGCTCAATACTTTATTGCTCAAAATGTTAAAGCCATTGTTATTGCCTGTAACACGGCAACAGCGGTGGCTATTGATCAATTAAGATTAAAGGTGAATATACCTATTATTGGTGTAGAGCCTGCAATCAAACCTGCAGTACAAACAAGTAAAACTCAAAATATTGCCATACTCACTACTCAAGCAACGGCACAAAACAAACGGTTTAATTCATTAGTTAATACGTTTAGCGCACTTAATAACCAAGAAACACTTGTATTAATACAGCCTTGCCCTGGTTTAGTTGAGCAAATAGAGCAAGGTGATATCACATCAAATAAAACTCGCGCGTTATTAGTAGAGTATTTAGCGCCGATACAAGATGAAAAAATTGATACCTTAGTATTAGGCTGTACGCATTACCCAATGCTAAAAACCTTAATACGAGAAATAATTGGTGATAGTGTATGTTTGCTTGATACCGGTTTACCCGTTGCTATTCAGCTTAAAAATCGTTTAAACGATATTGCATTACTAAATAACGTCAACTCGACTCAACATCACTCTCATCATCAATGGCTTGCCACAGCTTCTTTCAACCATACCATTATCACAATGTTCCCTTATTCATGGCTATATATTAACGTTTAGTTTGATATAAAATATTATTAATAATTAACTACTTAAAATTAACTCGAAGATGTTTTTTTGCAGAAAATCACTTTTTATAAAACTATTCTCACGGTAAACCTGTATATAATAGAATAAATTAATTTAAGCCATTTAGACGTCTAGGCGTAAAAAAGCTATTAATTTGAATTTTTTGTCGGTAAAATCAAAAAATACACAATATCGCTTAATAATGTTGAGCATATTGAATTCACTCAACATATTAACATTATTAAAAATCATTATAGGATTGTTTATGTCTAGTTATTATTTCACTTCTGAATCTGTATCAGAAGGTCACCCAGATAAAATCGCCGATCAAATTTCTGATGCTGTTTTAGATGCAATTATCGCAAAAGATAAGAATGCACGTGTAGCCTGTGAAACAATGGTAAAAACCGGCGTAGCAATTATTTCTGGTGAAATATCTACATCAGCATGGGTTGATTTAGAAGATTTAACGCGTAAAGTTATTTGTGATATTGGTTACACTTCTTCAGATGTTGGTTTTGATGGCGCTACATGTGGCATTATGAATTTAATTGGCCAACAATCACAAGAGATTGCTCAAGGTGTAGACCGTAAAAGCCCTGAAGAGCAAGGTGCTGGCGACCAAGGTTTAATGTTTGGTTACGCAACTAATGAAACTGAAACGTTAATGCCTGCTCCATTATTTTACTCTCACCGTTTAGTTGAACGTCAAGCTGAAGCACGTAAATCAGGTATTTTACCTTGGTTACGCCCTGACGCTAAAAGCCAAGTAACGTTTATTTATGAAGATGGTAAGCCAGTATCAATTGATACTGTTGTTTTATCAACTCAACATAACCCTGAAATTAAGCAAGAAGATTTACATGAAGCCGTAATGGAAAACATTATTAAACATGTACTACCTGCTGAATTATTAACTGAGAATACAAAATACCATATCAACCCAACAGGCAGCTTTGTTATTGGCGGCCCAGTGGGCGATTGTGGTTTAACTGGTCGTAAAATCATTGTTGATACATACGGCGGCATGGCACGTCATGGTGGTGGAGCATTCTCTGGTAAAGATCCATCAAAAGTAGATAGAAGTGCAGCTTATGCTGGTCGTTACGTAGCAAAAAATATTGTTGCTGCTGGTATTGCAGATCGTTGTGAAATTCAAATTTCATACGCAATAGGTGTTGCAGAACCAACCTCTATTTCTGTTGATACATTCGGTACAGGTAAAGTATCTGAACAAAGATTAGTAGAAATTATTCGTGAAAACTTTGACTTACGCCCTTACGGTATTACTAAGATGTTAGATCTTTTACACCCTATGTACCGTCAAACTGCGGCTTATGGTCACTTTGGTCGTGAACCTTTTGAAATGACGGTTGGTGATGATACGTTCACAGCATTTAGCTGGGAAAAAACAGATAAAGCGGCTGCGTTAAAAGAAGCTGCTGGTATTTAGTTAACCGCTTAATTAATCAAATAAAAAAGCGCTATTTAGCGCTTTTTTTGTATTAAAATTTTACATTATTTTACATCAACGTTTAATCTTTCGACGCTGCAATTAACTTTTCTAACATTTGTTTATTCATTGCATTATCAGTGACATCGTAAATTAAAATACATAAATGTGAGACTTCACCAGTTACCGACAACAGTGGAATAAATGTTGTATTTTGGTACATATTCTCAGCTGTACCGGTAATTGGGCGATAATTATCAAATTTAAATAAATATTGACGTTGCTCCCAAATAGTAAAAGCTTTATTTTTTAATAAAGCTACTGATTCTGCTTTATTTTTAAACCACTCTTCATCAATTTCATCAAATAAACTGAACAATAGTTTATCTTTAACCTCAGCAGGTTTGTAGCCACTATGGTTTTCCATAAAGCCATTCCAAATTTGTATTTTAAAATCACGATCTAATACGACTAAGCCAACATCGATGGTATGTAACATTTCCATCATCCAATGTAGTTCATGAAGTTCTTGTGCATTTATTGACATATATTTTCCAAACTATCGATTCATTATTCTGATCATTACGTTAATAAGTAATGAATTATTCGATCATATAGGCAAGTTTATTATTTAACGTTACCATTGATTTTTCGGTAAATAATAAAAGTAAATCACATTTAATTGGGTGATTCTCAATGCTGTAACTGATTTCAATTGCCAACGTACGTTTCCATGTTGCCGATGATGTAGAAATTAAATCGTCAACCCGACAATGCTGACCCAAAACCATAGGGTGTCCCTGACTAAAATCAATATCTAACTGTTCAGAAATACCTTTTAAACAAGCACCAATCAACACATTAGACATATCCATTAATACTTCTAATTCTGCTTGTATATTTTTAGGTGGCTCTCTACCCATTAACTTAGCAATATCTCGAAAGCCAGAATCATTAACCAGTAAAAGAGCTTCACCTGAAATACCTGAGCTAATAAAGCCCTGACACACTCCTGAAGTACTTTCTTTATTAACAGCACTCAGTGCCATATTAATTTCACTGACTTCAATTAAATTAACATTAGGAATCGGTAACATAACAAATACATTTAAAAGCCGCGCTAATAAATCACCAGCTCTTCCCATAGCTACATTCGCTATTTCTTGGTAACAATCTCTTAGAGACCCTTCTAAAGGTTTATATTCTGGAGATTCTTGTTCAACTTCTACATGTGTTTCTTTAATACTTGCAATGCTTTTTTCTTCCGGTTTATCAACAGGTATCGTATCTGTTATAGCATCGCCATTAAAAATACCGTAACTAGCTAATATTTCAGTTAGCTTCTCTTTATTAACTGGTTTTTGAATAAAATCTAATGCACCTAAGCTAGTCACTCGTTGATGTGCTTCAGGTTGAATATCACCAGAGATAACAATGGTTAATGTAGGTAAATCTTCTTTAACTATTGCTTGAAGTACTTCGTAACCGTCCATTACTGGCATATTTAAATCAAGTAAAAGTACATCACCTTTACCTGCTTTTATTGCTTCCACGCCTTCAGCGCCATTTGTTGCAAAACTAACATCAACATCCCAACCATCAGGTAAAGAGCGTGCTACTTGTTTACGAGCCATATTCGAATCATCACAGATGAGTAATCGTGTCGACATATATTTATCCATTTCACCAACAAGGTGGTTTATTAAACTACTGTTATTAAGCTTTTGTTAATATAAAAACCAAAACTATAGCGATTTCTATCAGATATCGTTAAGCTTAGCTCATGATTACTTATTTATAATAAAGTTTATGAAATTATTCAAAAAAATAACAAAAATTATCTTATTTTCTTTCTCTGTATCTGCTTTTTTATCTCACGCTGAAGAATCACATATTGAAACCAGTAACTTAGTCAAAGCAGGTGGTAAAAATGTCATTCTTATTGGCGAACAAGTGAATGTTGGGGAACCTGCACCTAACTTTAAAGTGGTTGATGTAAACTTCTCTCCGGTCATGTTAAGTGACTACCAAGGCAAGCTCGTTTTATTATCAATTGTACCTAGTTTAGATACAGGTATTTGTTCTTTACAAACTAAACGCTTCAATGAATCTTCAGCTAAATTATCTGACGACATTATTATGTTAACAGTGAGCAATGATTTACCTTTTGCTCAAAAACGTTTTTGTAAAACAGAAAACATTGATAAAGTTATTACACTTTCAGATGCTGTTTGGCGTGACTTAGGTCATAAGTATGGCTTACTAATTAAAGATATGGGCTTACTGACACGTGCTATTTTCATCATCAATAAAGAAGGTAATATTGTGTATAAAGAATTAGTCAATGATATTGCAAAGCACCCTGATTACGAGAAAGCAATTTCAACATTAACAAATTTATCACAATTAAATGCGCAAGAATTAGGCGCTCAAACATTAACTGACAGCACTAAAGTTTCTGATAGCACACCTACGCAAAACAAATAAAGCAATAAAAATCAAAAAATTAAAATATATAATTCAGTAACTTAAATATAAATCGGTTTTATATTTAAGTTACTGGCTTGAAAACTTCATTCCTGCTCCCATCTATTTAAGTGTAGTCGCTTTAAGGGCTACATACTTAATCGCCTGTTCTTAGGAAAGGCTCCTTTCATTTTATAATGCAACACCGATGCAGCATACGCTGGTCAATAATCGCTTTATATAATGAATACAACATATTGCTTATAACAAAATAGGATATGAATATTATGCGTACATCTACAGATTTTGGTCCACTTTACCGTTCATTTATTGGTTTTGATCACTTAGCTGGTTTAATTGATAAAGCCTCTCGCGCTGAGAAACAATCAACTTACCCCCCTTATAATATTGAGTTAATTGCTGAAGATAAGTATCGAATTACTATGGCAATTGCAGGGTTTACAGAAGAAGAACTCAATATAGAATCGAAAGAAAGTACACTGGTAATTACAGGTACTAAACCTAATACCAAGGATTCTGAGCGTTCATTTATACACCAAGGCATTGCAGAACGTAATTTCGAACGTAAGTTTCAACTAGGCGATCATGTAAAAATACTTGATGCTCATTTAGAAAATGGTTTATTACACGTTGATTTAGAAAGAGAAATACCGGAAGCATTAAAGCCAAGAAAAATTGCAATTAATAAGAAACCACTCATTAATAATTCCTAACGTTTCTTAATTCTCTCTTTGTTTTTAACCTAGTAATAATCTAATTGTTACTAGGTTTTTCATTTTTAGCCTCATCAAATAAAAACAACAATTCACTGATGTGTGGCTGCCATTGGTATTTTGACAGTTTTATTTTATTCCCTACTACATTAACTCCTTCAGACATTAATAATTCTCGTTGATTTTTATAGCCTTCGGAATCAATAGGTAATGATATTTTACCTTGCGAGTTGATCACTCTATGCCAAGGCACTGTTTGACCACGCCAGCCATTTTCTGGAATATTACCTAACGCTTTTCCTGCTAACCTAGCTTTGCCCGGTAAGCCCGCCAAATCAGCAATTTGACCATAGCTAACCACATAGCCCTCAGGTACTTTTTGTACCGCTTGCCAAATTTTTTGATGACTTTCATTCATAGCGAATATTTAACCATTAAAAATCAATACTTTTACGAGTATAAACACCATCAACTAATCGATTTAGCTTTAAAGGATTGGCATTTTTCAAACTATCAGGCAATAACATTTCAGGAGTATTTTGTAAGCAAATAGGGCGAATAAACCGCTGTATTGAAGCTGTACCTACCGAAGTAAAGCGTGTATCACTAGAAGCAGGGAATGGCCCACCATGCACCATAGCTTCACATACTTCAACACCCGTAGGAAAATTATTAACAACCAAACGCCCTACTTTTTCAGAAAGCTGAGTGATTAGTTCTTGGTGTTTGACTAGCTCAGTTTCATCACCTTGAATAGTACCGCTTAGTTGACCAGGTAAACTCTCAATCACCTTTAAAACATCACTCATGTTTTTACAAACCACTAAAATTGCTGCATGCCCAAAAGCCTCTTCTTTTAACGATTCACTCATTAAAAAACTATTCGCTTGTGTTTGTAATAACGTCGCTTGCGTAAAGCAACCTTCGGTTTGAACAACTTTTTGACCTAAGGCAATAACATTAACATCATCATGCGCTTTCATTGCGTTGAGCGATGTTTGAAAGCTTTGATGAATACCTTCATTAAGCATCACATTAGCAGGTTTATTGGCTAACGCTGTTGAAACGTTATCAATAAATACCTGTAATGCTGGTGTATCAATAGCAATGAGTAAACCTGGGCTAACACAAAACTGACCTGCCCCAGCCGTAAAAGACTCAACGAACTGTTTAGCAATATCAGCTGCGTTCTTTTCAAGAGTGTCAGGCAATAAAACAACAGGGTTAATACTACCCATTTCCGCAAATACAGGAATAGGTTCATCTCTATGCTCTGCTGTTTTCATTAGCGCTTTGCCACCTTGGGTAGAACCTGTAAAACCAACCGCTTTAATATGTGGTGATTTCACAAGCTGTTGACCAATATCGTTACCTTCACCAAATAACAATGAAAAGGTACCGTTAGGCATATCACAACGCTGAATTGCTCGTTCAATCGCTTGAGCAATAATTTCACATGTACCTGCATGAGAGTTATGGCCTTTGACAATAACAGGACAACCCGCTGCCAACGCTGATACTGTATCACCACCCAGTACCGAGTAGGCTAACGGAAAGTTACTGGCACCAAAAACCACAACAGGCCCTAATGCTTTATTCACATAACGTAAATCAGGCCGAGGCGTTGGGGTTCTATTTGGTAGTGCGGTATTAATACGAATATCAAGAAAGTCTCCTGATTTTACGAGATCAGCAAATAAGTGAAGTTGATAAACGATGCGTTTTTTCTCTGTCAGAATACGATCTTCACTATAGCCTGTTTCTTGTATAGCTCTTTCAACTAGACGATTATCAAGCTTACTGACTTCATCAGCACAGACCAGTAAAAACTCTGCTCGCTTAAGTAAGCTAGTATTAGAGTATGCTACAAAGGCACTTTTCGCTTTAAGCAATGCTTGCTCTATTTGTCTAGGCGTTGCATAGCTCATATTTGGCTCAAAACACTGCCCGGTAATAGGGTTATATGATTGAAAAACACCGGCTTCGCCCATTAACCACTGACCAGCGATAAATTGCTGCCCTAAAATAAGCGGCTGATTTAACAGTGGCATAAATATAAACCTTGGATAGCAGTATAGAGCATTAAGATAAGGTGGCTGCGAATGCACGCGCTTTTGCTAAGTCTTCAGCGGTATCAACCCCTTCAACAGGCAGTTGTGCTTTTGCTTTAGCAACATGAATTTTTTCACCTTGCCACAATACTCTTAATTGCTCTAATGATTCTATTTGCTCTAATTGACTTGCTGGCCATTTAACATAATCATTAATAAAGCCTGCACGGTATGCATAAATGCCAATATGCCTTAAGTAATGGTCACCTAAGTCAATGTTTGTATTTTGGCTTAACGCTTCAACTGATTTACCTAAAAATTTATCACGATTATATGGAATACATGCACGACTAAAATACAGTGCATAACCTTGATGGTCGCAAAGCACCTTCACGGCATTTGGATTAAATGCTTCTTCAGTGGTATGTATAGCATGTGCTAGTGTTGCCATTCTCGCTTTATTTTGTGAGGCTAAATTATCGGCAACTTGTGCGATATTTTCAGGCGGAATGAAAGGCTCATCACCCTGTACATTAACAATTACTTGATCAGGAGAAAATTGATATTTGTCCATCACTTCAGCTAAACGCTCAGTACCTGACTGATGATCGCTGCGAGTAATACAAACTTCAACACCTATACTTTTAACAACAGTAGCAACTTCATCGTTATCAGTGGCAACAATAACCTGACTTGCCCCACTTGCTTGGGCTTTTTCAACAACCCATTGAATCATTGGTTTGCCAGCTATGTCTGCTAATACTTTTCCTGGTAATCTTGACGATTCGAAACGCGCAGGAATGACAACAATAAATGACATACGTTTATGCCTCTACATTGAGTTTTCTAGCTTCACTTTCTAATAACACAGGAATGTCATTTTCAATTCTATAAGCAACGTTTTCAAATTTACTGATCAATTCTTGGTTTTCATGATCGTACTCTAGTTTACCTTTACAGATAGGACACGCTAATATATCGAGTAATTTTGTATCAAAAGCCATGATGTTCTCTTTTTATATAATTGAATAATTCAAGGTCTATGACCTTGTGTTTTACGTATTTTTCATCAGTAACTCAATAGATTGAGTTACTCTTTTTTCTTCTATTTTAGAAAAGTGAGCATCTACAGGAACATACCACCAATTTTCTTTAGCGAAGGCCTTACATTTTATGGCATCTTTTTCTGTCATAAACAAAGGTAGCTCTTCTGAAAAATTTGAGAAGTCTGTTTCAGTAAAGTTATGATGATCAATAAAGCCTTGTTTTTGACTAATACGAAAGCCTAAGTATTGCACAGTTGAAAAAAATCGTGCTGGTGAACCAATGCCAGCAATGGCATTGACTCGTTCATGCTTCAACAAAAACTGTTCTGTTTTTACAACGTCATTGGTTAGGCAGTTTACCAAACTAGTGGGCAGTAATGTCATAGGTATTTCACTACCTTTGGGCTTTTGCTTACCATTATTGATCACAAAATCTACGGTTTTTAATCGCCATAAACCTTCTCTTAATGGACCTGCTGGTAATAATAAACCATTACCAAAACGGCGTTTCCCGTCAACGACAATAAGCTCTAAATCTCGTTTTAAACGATAATGTTGTAACCCATCGTCAGCAATTAAAATATTGCACCCTTGATCAATTAATTGTTTGGCACATTGTATACGATCAGCGCCAATACTTAGTGGTACTTGAGTTCGATGATAAATCATTAATGGCTCGTCACCACTTTCTTGAACGGTAGACGATGGCGTTAATAAATATGGGTAATGCGGCGCATTACTACCATAACCTCGGCTAATCACGCCTGGCTTAAGCCCTAACTTAGTACAAACATTAATAAGCCATAGTACGACGGGAGTTTTACCGTTGCCACCTATACCAATATTACCCACAACAATCACCGGTTTACTAATGTTGTGAGCTGGTAGTAATTTGCATTGATAAGCAATACGTCGCAGCAACGAAAGTAACCAAAAAATAAGAGTGAGCGGTAAGAGTAATGGCACTAAAATATATTTAGCACTATGTTGATGAAACCAAACTTTCTCAATTAAACGCATACAATAGTTACTTTCTTAAAAGCCTTATGAAAACTGTAAATTATGAAGTTGAGCGTAAACGCCTTGTTTCGCTATTAACTCGCCATGACTACCTTGCTCAGCTATCTGTCCTTGCTCCATAACAATAATATTATCAGCATTTTCAATTGTTGATAAACGATGAGCAATAACCACTGATGTTCTATTTTTTTGTAAATTAGCTAAGGCTGTTTGAATATGCTTTTCAGATTCAGTATCAAGTGCACTGGTTGCTTCATCTAAGACTAAAAATGGTGCATCGCATAATAATGCTCGAGCTATTGCTACTCGCTGACGCTGGCCGCCTGAAAGTAATGAGCCATTATCGCCAATGTTAGTATGAATACCTTGAGGCATATTTTTAGCAAATTCCCATACATAGGCATTTTTAGCCGCTTGAATAATATCTTCTTCAGTGGCATTAGGTACACCATAAGCAATATTATTAGCAAGCGTGTCATTAAACAACACCACATTTTGAGAAACATAGGCAAACTGTTTACGTAAATCACTTAATTTATAATCACTAATCTCTTGGCCATCAATAAGTATTCGCCCTTGATTAGCCTCATAAAAGCGTAGTAATAAAGAACTGGCTGTAGACTTACCGCTACCTGAACGCCCGACTAAAGCAATGGTTTGCCCTGGTTTTGCTGTAAAAGATAGATTTGTTAATGCCGGTGACTCTTCTCCTTGATAGGTAAAAGTGACGTCATCAAAAGCAAACTCACCTTTCGCTTTTTCAATTTGAATGCTGCCAGTATCTCGTTCAAGATCTTTATCTAATACATGAAAAATACTCTCACAAGCTGCCATTCCACGTTGAAAATCAGCATTTACCGTGGTTAATTGCTTAATTGGCTTTAATAAAGCAAGCATACAGGTCATTACTGTAGTAAAAGCACCGGGTGAAATAGCGTCTTTGAACGCATCTAAATTAGCAAAATATAGAACAAATGCAAAACCCAAAGAAGCAATTAACTCGATAACAGAAACGCTAGTTGATTTAGCCGCTACCAATTTCATACGCTGTTGGCGATTACGTTTATTTATACCCGTAAATCGTTCACTTTCACGCTTTTCTCCGCCGAACATTAATACAACTTTATGACCATTAAATGTTTGCTCTGCAATATTATTCACTTCTCCCATTGTATTTTGGATATTTTTACTAATTTTACGAAAACGTTTAGAAACGTATGAAACAATTACTGCGATAAAAGGAATGAGTAATAAAAAAATACCAGATAACTGCCAACTATTTACAAACATGACAACAAGTAAACCAATCACAAAAGCACCTTGCTGTACTAACGTTAATAGCGCTTTACTAGTAGCTTTTAATACTTGTTCTGAATCATAAGTAAGTTTAGAAATTAACGTTCCTGTTGATTCTTTATCGTGGTAGCTAACTGGCATTTTAACAATATGATCAAATAAATGTTGACGTAAGTCAGCAACTACATGATTACCCACCCAAGCCAAAGTAAAGCTACCAAGAAAATTAAAACCACCCCTGAGCCCGAATAAAATAATGACCCCAATAGGCGCATACTTCATAAAGTTTTCATCTTTACCTGTTAGACCTTCGTCAATGAGCGGTTGTAATTGAGAGATAAAGAAACTATCAACAGCAGCAAAACAAAACATAGCGATAATTGCAACGACCAAACCATGTTTATACGGTTTACTGTAACGCATTAAGCGCTCAAAATTTTGCCAAGTAGTTTTAGAATCAGTTGTCTGCGTAACAGAATTTTTCATTAAAAATCTCAGGTATTAGGATTTAACCATTTTTCATCAAGTAAATTTATCTATAAACTTACAAATAGAATGTAGCATTAATAAAAGTATTTTAACGCTAAACGCCTTTGTTACCAACTAAATCAATAAAACTTCTTAAGTATCATGCATACTAAACTGTAAGTAACTATTAGCGTGCAAACCAAAATGGATATTGATGAACATTATATTCACTCACTTTAATCGTACTAGTGGGTGTAAAAGTAAATGATACCATACCACTTTTAGCCGTATTAAAGTGCTTAACATTTAAGTCGTTATAACGCTTTACTACCTTTTCAGTAGGCATATTCCACCGATTTAAAAAGCCAGCGCTAAAGACCGTATATTTAGGGTTAATCGCTTGAATAAACTCAGTTGTTGATGACGTATTTGAACCATGATGAGGCGCAATTAGAATATCCGCATCAAGTGCATTTTTTTCATGACTTGTAAAAAGGTGAATTAATTTTTTTTCTACCTTTTTAGAGATATCACCCGTGAGCAATACACTATTTTCTCCATCAGATACACGAATAACACAAGAGTCATCATTGTCTTTTCCTAAATGAGAATCTTCAGGCCATAACATGTGAAAAGTTAAACCTTGCCATTGAAATTTTTCACCATGTTTACATGCGACATCAGAATTTAACATGACATCATTTGCTATCAACTTTTTGATAACAATATTATCTTTTAAAAAAGGTAAACCACCTGCATGATCATTATCACTGTGACTAATAATTACGGCATCTAACTGACGAATACCTTTTGATTTAAGATACGGCAAGACCACAACTTCACTTAAAGTAAAACCACTGGCAAAACTAGCACCAGTATCATATAAAATTGCACGGCCTTTTGTTTCAATCAGAATAGCTAAACCTTGACCAACATCAAAAACATGTAATTGCCATTGACTCACCTTATCTATTGAGTTTAATAGACTTTGATTATCAGTAAATGACTGTTTTAGGAATGCTGCTTTAACGCTATCTTCTTTACCTAAAAAAGTATCTAAATGCGATATCACAAAAATACAAAGCAACGGTAAAAAAGACAACATAATATACAAGCGCTTATTGGTGGCTTTCAATAGACTTAAAAGTACAAATATAACACTAACCAAAACAAGAGTAATATGTGTAAAACTTAATGCTAATACTGTTGTTTTGGCGCCCGAAAACCAAGCCAGTAAATACCAATAAAAGCTTAATAATTGATTAGTCAGTACAAATAAAGAAGGAAAATCACACCATAAGTTCACTAAAAAAGTCAGTAATACACAAGGTAATATCACAAAGGAAACAAGTGGAACAACCAGTAAATTAGCCACAATAGCAATAAGGGGCAGTTCATTATTTAATAATGCTGCTACAGGTAAAATGAATAGCGACAACCCTAATTGAACCGCAATTAATGAATATATGTAACGCTTAATTTTTGAAAACTTTGCCAATTGGTATAAATATAACCAATGTATAAAAAAAATAATTACAACCGCATAACACGACAACCAAAAACCAATTCCAATCATACTCATTGGTTGCACAATAATAATGGCACATAATGTTAATAACAATAATCGCACTTTAGATAGTCTGACAACAAACACCTTAGCTAACCAAAAAATTAAGAGCATAATAAATGCTCTTAATGTCGGTGAAGAAAAGCCTGCTAAATAACTATAAAACAGCGCACAACAAACACTAAAACTAATGGCTAGATAGTAAATATTGAGTGTTTGTATTTTTAGTTGAATGCTGTAGGGCAATAAAGTTAAGGGTAAAAACCTTATAAAAAGTAAAAAGATAAAATAACTAGTTGCTGCGATTAAACCAATATGCAGGCCAGAAATAGCAATGACATGCTGAGTGCCTGTCACTTGTAATAGTTGCCAATTATATTTACTTAATTGATCTCTAACACCAAACGTTAACGCGAGGAAAGTTGCCACATTACTATTATTATCTTTTAATACTGAATAGTTGATGGCCTTATTGATACGATCAAACCATTGCTGTCTAACACTTACTGCATTATCAAGTAATGCTATGTTACTAAGTTCCCTATTTTTCACATAGCCTGTAGCCACTATGCTGTGTTGTCTTAGCCACTGTTGATAGTGAAAACCACCTGTATTAGATAAACCATGAGCTGGCTTTAATTTAACAGGCAACTGCCATTGTTGATTTTGCTTTAAATAAGCTATTGAGTGTTTATCGACGTATAACGATGG
>JALZUE010000135.1 GCA_023301705.1 Alteromonadaceae bacterium
AAAGGTTGCATAATAACCGGGCAGTTAATTACTGCGTTAGAAGCTCGTAAACCGAATAAAAAGTCATTCTCTATTGCATCTTCAGGGCTTCCAAAAAAGCTCTCAACTAATCCATCATTAATAAGGTTTTCTAAATCTGTAAAACCTGTAATTGCACGGCGTAAACCGCCATCAATTGCTGCTTGGCTCCACTGATTTAAATGAGCATCCCACATAGGTGAGTAATTATTACCAACTTCAACGTCATTTCTTGGATCGAATGGGAATACATTAACAGGGTCTTTATCATTATCTAAAATAGTAGAGCTAAGACCTTGACGGTTAGTTTCATCAGCATTATCTAAAGCAACTGTTAAACCATTAGTATTTGGTGAAAAACCAAGTAAAACACTTTCACGATCACCAAGTTCTGTAACACCAAACGTAGGTAAATTAGACATACGTGGGGCAAATACACCTAACTCAATTGTTGCTGGAACATCAGCAGAAGCATCAGTCACTAAATGATAGAAGAATCTATCACCACCCTGCCAACCGTCTAATAATTGAAATGTTGCTGTTCGAGCAGCTGTATCAATTTCTAATATACGATCATGATCACCCGTTGCATTAGATACAATTTGTGCGTTAACAACTAAACCACTTGGAAGTACAACTAACGATGAATATTCTGCATCACCTACACCACCGGGTTGTACAGTTTCTGGAGGAAATGCTGCCTCACCCGTACCTGCGGTGATTGAACGTGTAAAAGAGAAATCAACAGTCCCTTTAAATACCATTAAGCCATCGTCATTAATTGTTACTTGTTGTGCAGCTGCAGCTGCAGCTGGTAACGCACCAAAACGTAATTTAGGCGCTAAAATAGTACCCGCAATATCTGACGTTTCTTGTGTTGATGTTTCAGTTAAAATGTAATAAACATCTTCACCTTGTGGGCCTATACCACGATAAAGAGGTAATGTTGCATTAGCTGCTTCATTGTCAAGCAAGTTTTCTGTATCAATAGAGATAGTGCTTGGTAAAAATACATTTAAGTCTGAAGCGAATTCACGGTTTGCACCTGTAAAATCAGCTAAATCACGACCAGCTTCAGTTGCTGCTGTAGTTGCAAGTAACGTGATTTCTTCTGCGCCTGTAAGTGCAAAATTTGTTTCACCTTCAAAAGGTTGCATAATAACCGGGCAGTTAATTACTGCACCAGTGGCACGTAAACCAAATAAGAAATCATCGTTTGCTTGACCTGTACTACCAGAGAAGCTTGTTACTGAACCGGCATCAATAAGGTTAGAAAGATCGCCAAATGATGTAATAGCACGACGTTCACCGTTAGCAATAGCTTGTTCAGTCCATTGGCTAATATGCGCATCCCAAAATGGCGAGTAATTATTACCTTCAACTATATTATTGGTTGGATCAAATGGGAATACATTCACAGGATCTAAGTCTTGATCTAAAATCGTTGAACTTAAGCTCTGACGATTAGTACCATTGATACTGTCGTTGGTTGTTGTTAAACCATTGGCATTTGGTGAGAAACCAAGTAATACTGATTCACCGTCTAATGAACTGTCACCGAATGTTGGTAAATTAGATAAACGAGGAGCAAATGTACCTTTCTCTATTGTCGCAGCACCAATATCTGATGCATCAGTTACTAAGTGATAGTAATAACGATCGCCACCTTGCCAACCATCTAATAATTCAAATCTCATTTGGCGTGCAGCTAAATTCTCGTCAAAAATATTAACAATTTCACCTTCATCATTAGTTTCTTCAAAAATAATACGATCATGAAAGCCACTATCATTGGCAATAATTTGCGCGTTGATTACAAGCCCAGAGGGTAGTACCACAAGCGAAGAGTATTCAGCATCACCTACAGCACCTGGTACTGCAACTGATGGTGGGAATGCAGATGGAAAGTTACCATTTTCATCTGGTATATCTGATCCTTCTGCAGGAGCAAGTTCACGTATATTTGAAAAGTCTACATCACCACGGAAAACGATACGACCCTCTTCATTCACTTCAACACGTTGTGCTGCTGCTGCTGCACTAGGCAATGCACCATAGCGTAATTTAGGTGATAATATCGCACCAAACGCTTCTGCAGCTTCTTGTGTAGCCGCTTCAGTAATAATAAAGTACGTTGGGTTACCTTCTGGGCCTACACCTTCATAAATAGGTAATGTTACATTCGCTTTGGTATTGTCGCGTAAGTTTTCTTCATCAACATCAATGGCTGATGGAATAAAAACATTTAATTCATCGCGAAAAGAACGATCACTACCATTGAAATCTTCAACTGTTCGATTAGCTTCTCTTGCACCAAGCGCTACAATTAAATTTGCTTCTGCTAGTTGCTCGTCAAGTATAGCTTGAGATGGATTACTTACACTAGCTGTATCTGTTGTACCAAATACTGAATCAGATGAACTAGATCCACCACCACCGCCACACGCTGTTAATGCTAGTGAAACCGCTGAAGCGATTAATAATTTTTGCGTACTAAATTTCATAAATAAACCTTAGTATAAAAGCAAGTTGCTTTGTTAATGAGAAAGGTAAAGAAATTATTCAGAGATTGGTAATTAGTTTTTAATTCATTAATTGCCAAACTTCTATGAAATCTCTCTACATAAATGTACTAATACTGATGATAGATACGCTAAGCCATTAGTTCTTAACAACTTTTATTCAAATAGGTAACAGTTACTTAACACTTACAAATAATTGAACCCTCGTTAATATTAACAATATATTAACATTTGATGTGATTACAATTACGCCCTAAAGTTCATAAAGATTAAAAAATCAAATAAAAAAACAAAAAAAATAAGTTATTGATAAATAAGGAGATTAACAAATGGTAATAATAATTATTATTACTTACGTGGTAATTCATGAAATTGTTATATATTCGATAAAATATTCTAAAAAAATAGTTATTTGATTAAAAAACAGAATAACCCTATATATATCAGGTAAATAGATACACAAGCTTGTTATAAGTATCACAAAAAAGTGACAGACCTGTTACCAAATAAAGTACTCTAATAAGAGTGGATGAGGTGTATAACAAAAACGTGAGTGAAAAGATCAGAATAAAAATAATCTTATAATTTGAGTAACTTAGTAAAGCAGTGTATTAATGTTATATTTAATCACTCAATATTTGAGAACCATATTGAGTGTTGTTTATTGACCTATTACAGAGAAATACATTAACTATAAAGCAAGCTATAGAAAAATCGATTAGAGCGAGGAATATAATAGTTATCATAATTAAACGACATAATGACAGTGTTTGTTTTTCCAATAATCTCATGCCTAGGCACTAAGCCGATTACCCTTGAATCGCTACTATTATCTCTATTATCACCTAGCGCTAAGTAATAATTTTCAGGAACCGTTATTTCATTAAAGCTTGATAATGGTGATCCTGTCTTGCTTATTCTAATTAAATGTTTTGAACCTAATAAGTTTTCTAAGAAGTCACTGTTTGTTTTTGTAGAAGAAATATAACTCAGCGGTAAAGTTTCACCATTAATAGACAATTGATTATTGGTTAATTTGATTATGTCTCCTGGTAAGCCAACGACACGCTTTACAAGGCGATTACCTGATTTAGCCGAATCAAAAATAATAATATCGCCCCGCTTAGGGTTAGAGACTTGATATAGTGAAATATGAGTAAATGGTAAGCGAATATCATAAGCCATTTTATTCGCTAATATTCTATCCCCTTCTACAATGGTTGGCTTCATTGAACCTGTAGGTACGGTATACCAATCAGCAAAAGCACTTCTAAAAATGCTCATTAATAATATAAATACAATAAATGCTTTATGGCGATTTAATCGTTTTACTATCGAATTATTCATAAAAACTCCTTTAAAATTTTTTATTAAAAAAGAAGTTATTGATGTTTAAAAATAATGACTAATCAAACCTTAGGCGTAAACTTTGCAAAACTTGCAGTTATAGTTGTACCTTTATGTGTTGTGGCAATTGTTGCTTTTTTAAGAAACACAATTGAGTCTGGCAACAGCAATTTAGTATTACCGCTAATTAATGGTGACTCTGTTTGCCACTGTACGTTCGTAATAATTGTATGGTTGATACTTTTAGGTAACAATATTTCAACATTTTCATGATAAGTGGTTTCATCATTAGCTTTTGATTGTATAACAATAGCTGCATCAACATGATATTCAGCATTAGAAGCCATACTAGTTGGTACCAACAATAAAGCACTACAAATTAATGCGATTAACGTTGAAGACAAAATTGCAATTTTAGGTTTTGTATTTACCTTACTTACAATTACTTCGTCAACCATTAATAATGTTACATTTAACTCAAAGCATGCAGCCAACGCTTTAACCGTTTCTAATGAAGCCGCGGCTTCGTTTTCAACTCGTTGTATAGTACGTAAACTTACATCACTTGCACTAGCTAAATGTTGTTGGCTCCACGCTCTTAGTTTTCGCTCTTCTATTATTTTTTTAGCATTTACTTTCATTTTTCTTTATTTTTAAACATCAATAACGTCATAAATATTGTGTAAAAAATCCTTTAGTTTGTATACGACATTAATACGACAGAGTAACGACAGTAAGCTGCCATAGGGTTTACAGTGTGCTTTAGATATATTTCATATTACGTTTTCATGTTTATTATTAGCCGGTTAATTAGTGATAACCTGTATTTTTTTTCTTATTTGTTTATGAACAGCCAATAAACAAAGTATAGCGATTAAAACTAATACAGCAAAAATTAGCAGTGTCATTTCAAATGAATAATGATGATTTTGACCACCAAAATATTGATTTAATGAGTCTAATCCATTATTGATAAAATGAATCATAACTGCAGGCCATAAGCTTGCGTAATAAACAGTTAATGCGCCAAAAATACAGCCAACAATAGTTGCAAATATTATTTGAAATAGAGTAAAAGCAACTCCGTGTTGCGCTATATTAACCATGTGAATTGAACCAAAGATAAAAGCTTGTAGTACGATTGAAACTATAATGCCATGCTTAAAGTTAGAGAATCCTTTTATCAATAAGGCCAAGCACACCCCTCTTAACAAAAGCTCTTCATAAATTGCCGTAGCTGAGTTACTCCACAGCCATTTGACAAACCTATTGCTTTCAAATGTTAACTGTGAAAAATCAATCGGCAAGTTAAATAACACAAATACGATTAACACAAATATAAAAAGCAATAGACTCTGCTTACCAATATTACTTATCGATAAATAAATTGAATGCTGATGATATTTAAAAAAATAAATGAATAAAAAAACAACAATTAGCAAAGTTTTAAGTATAGAAGTACGAAGGTCTAACAAGTCAAAGAGTATGACCAAAAGGCAATTAAGCGTAACCAAAGAAATGACTAATAGTATAGAACGATAGGTTTTCACCATGTTATTACCGGTACTTTTCTCAATCAATTCAATATCCATTTAATTCAATTGTGACTAAATACTACACTACTTCTACCATCAAATCAGTGAGTAATACAGATATATATCTGTAGCTCAAACATCACACATTAAAATAAATAGCAATCGTTATCATTTGCATTACAATGTGAATGATGATACTGTTACGTTATAACATATCAAAATATCATTACTATATAGAGAATTATAATGAGAGAAAATATTCACCCTAGCTATCAGAAAGTTGTATTTCATGACACCGTTGCAGACACTTATTTTGTTGTAGGCTCAACAATTAAAACAGAGCGTACTGTTGAGTATGAAGGAAAAACATACCCATACGTTACAATTGAAGTATCAAGCTCATCACACCCGTTTTACACTGGCGAACAACGCGTCGCTAAGAAAGATGGACGTGTTTCTAAATTCAATCAACGTTTTGGTAGCATAGGAAGTAAATAATGAAAGTATTAAGTTCTCTTAAAAGTGCTAAAAATCGCCACCCTGATTGTAAAATAGTAAGACGTCGTGGGCGTACTTATGTGATTTGTAAATCGAACCCTAGATTTAAAGCTGTACAAGGTAAAAACAAAAAAAGTAGCTAACCGCGAACACCATACTACTCATTTTAAAATACAGTGATATTCAACCAATTTATAATGACTAAAGTCGCTATAAATTGGTTGTTTAACATTACTTATTTTATAAATTGTTTTTCTTTCTTTGGTAAATAATAAAAACCTGCACAAGTTAAACAAACCATCATAAAAGTGTCTATATGTGATACGCTTTGTAATAATGATACCGCAAGAGGTACATGAACAAATATTTCACTAATAGTGGCGCACCATAACCCTATGTATGACCAACACATAAAATAATAATGACCAACAATATTTTTCATGTAAATGGCAATCATTCCTGCAATCAAAGGAATTAAGCTAGCAATAGCCATCCAGTGGAAAAATCCCCAACCGTCATATAGTTTATAAATACCAAACGATGTCATATTAAGGCCAAACATTGAAGCAACGTAAACCCTACCAATACGTTGATGCTTTGCACTACCCTTTTTGCTAAAAACAATCACAATACCTGTTATCAACGAGGTAAAGCCTAAAAATATATGAGTAAATTCAATCATAGTAGCCCTTGATGGAACGTTTTATTGACAATTAACCATGAGATTGCAATGGCACATAAATATCTGTTATTAAATCACTTTCAGCAACATCTGGTAGTACATTAATAAAGTGAAAGAATAATGGAAAATCCCGCAGTCTTTCATCAGAATTAGCCATCCATTTTCGATAAAAAGTGTCTATTTTTATTCGCATTAGATCATGTGATCCGAAATGACGAAAAACCGCACACCTTCCAGCAGGTATCTGTTTCGCTATCACGCCATGATCATTGGGGGTGATTAAAATAGGTAATTTTTTATTAGGCATAGCTGACTTAGTAGAACAATCACTTACAGTATGTACTTCGCAACCAAGATCATATGTAAAGTGATTGTTGACTATACTTTCTGGATCATCATAGGCTAAACCATAGATTGCAGCATTTTTTATGGAAGCACTTTTAGTGCTTTTTTGCCACTGAATAAATTGCTGTATTGAGACATTAATTAAATGCGGATCACCACGGTGCTCTATAACAGCAATCGAAGTTTTTTTAAATTCCACAATATCTACTGATATTGTGTCTTCACCTTTATGGTTAACAAATTCATATTGTTCATGCCAATATTTCCAATCAGGATCATTTCTAAATTCAGAGGGTGTTTGATTAAACGTTTGTTTAAAGGCTCTTGATAATGATTCAGGGTTATCAAACCCAGTAAGTAACGCAATATCAAGTATTGTAGTGCTTTTATTAAACACTAATAGATAAGAGGCTCTTTTCAAGCGCAATAATTGTATAAACTTATATACACTGATTCCAATGTAAGCCGAAAACTGACGATGAAAGTGATATTTAGAAAAGTTTGCTAGCGTACTTAAATACGCTACAGATAAGTCATCATTCAAATTTTTATAAATATAGTCAGTAATATGCGTAAACTTTTCAGCATATTGTGTAGTAGTATTCACCATTAGCGCTCCTTTCAAAAAAGAATACTACACCACTAGTTTGATTGCATCTTGACCAAAGTTGCTATTTGGAAGAACTAAAACATTGAAGCTAAATTATATAGCAGAAAAATTTCTACAAAAACTCTACTTCTGTTCGTATTTTTATCGCATAGAAAAAAGCACTATTTAGACCAAATGATTTAAAAAATTCTTTTCTTTTTAATTGAGTTTTCATATCGATAACCGTTTTATCACTTAATTTTTTACTTCTTTTCACTGTTTTAATAGACTTTAATGTTCCATCTTTATTTAAATAAACTTCAAATAGAATATCTAAACGCTGTTTTTTCATTTCAGCTTTGGCTTTGGCTTTATGTTTTTCAGTAAATTTAAAATCAGTCGCCGCTTCTCCTAAGAAAATTCTTTGGGGATATAAATACAATTTAGTATCTGATAGATCTAAATCGGGCGTTGATTTACAAGCAGATAAAAGTACAGTAAAAAGCAACAATACAGTAATACGAAACATCATTTTTCCTAATGTAAAAAACGACCTAAGTATTTAAGTCGTAAGACCATTAATATTAAATATCTACTATTGTTCGTAAATAATAAATACTTAATTATTATTCGATGATATAACCATCATCAAGGGTGTGTAAAAACGCAACAATATCTTCAACTTCTTGTTGAGACAGTTGTAAATTACCTAACTCGTCTTTATTTACATTGGTAGCAACTTCTGGGGCTGCCCATTTTTTATCAACATCTCTACTGTTATAAAAATCAACTGATTCAGTAAGCGTGGCAAATACACCGTTGTGCATATAAGGGGCTGTTTGTGCAATATTCCTTAATGTAGGTACTTTAAATTTACCCAATTGTGCTTCTGGTTTTTTAATGTTTGGGTTCGTAGCAAGCCCTGTATCAACATAGCTACTACCTGCTGGGTTAAAACGTTTATTCATACCATAGAATGGTGAATTAATTTGTCTTGGTACGCCTAAATTGTCATATGAAAAATCAGTAAATAGTGGTAATTCTCCATTTTCACCTATTTGACTAGGGTGACAGGCAGCACAATTACCCTTATCTTCAGCTTCAAACAACGTTAAGCCTCGCTGCTCTTGCTTAGATAAGCGAGTTTTTCCCTGTAAATATGCATCATATTTAGACGTAAAACGTTGTGCAAAACTATCACTGGCTTGGTAAATTGCTAAAGCACTCGCCATAGCATCAAAGGCTTGGTCTGTATTTTGTAAAACTTCATCACCATAGACAGTTTTAAAGATATTAATGTATGGCGATTTTTTAATTTTATTAATCACCATTTCTTTCGATCTGTTACCCATTTCTAGAGGGTTCAGAAAAGGGCCTTTGGCTTGTTCTTGTAATGTTGTCGCACGACCATCAAGAAAAAAACCACCTATCCATGTTTCATCTTCATGATTAAAATGCCAATCACTGGTTAAACTTGCATAACTAATGCTTGGTGCATTTCGATTACCGAATAATGTTGAGTTAGCTCCTGGTGAAACAATAAAACCTTCTTGAGCATGCCCTTGGCTAGCAATATGACAGCTTGCACAGGCTTGCCCTTCTGGGTTAGACAATGTTTTATCTTCGAATATTAATTTACCTAAAGCGATTTCAAGCGAATGATCATTCGTAGCCGCTTGCGTTGAATAAACAGAAAGGAAAGACGAAAAGCTTAAAAGTAGTAAGCTTGTATTACGGAATATGTGCTTCATTACATTACCTAGAATTAAACGAATTACATTAATAACACTTACCAATAAAAGTGATAATGCAAATCATTACTAAAAGTAAGTATATTGTATTCATTTTTGGCTATGTTAACTAGCACTTGTTGTAATGTTTACCAAAAAAGTTATAAAAAAAGGTCACTATTATTTAATAGTGACCTTCAAATTTATAATTATTTAATTGATTAAATCAAAAATTAATTATGTGTATTATCAATAGAGTAAACTGTTACTTGATCATAATCATCAGGATCGCCTGAGTTATTTTGAGTATAAGCACCTACTTTAAAGTACATATATTCACTACCAATATTATACCCTAGCGCTTGAATACTACCATTATCTGAAATTTGTCTTTCAGAAGGGTTTCTAGAATCCACTTCATCACCTAAGTTAAATACAGTGCCATCAGCTTTTGTAATAGTTACAAAAATATTATCGCCTTCTGCTCGAATTTCATAAGTAAAAGGTTCATTTAATGGAATACCATTTTCAGGGTTACGCTGTGATGTACTTTCACTACCTATGATGTTTATTAAAGCATCTCTACCGCCATTCTCTTCAGTTGCTAAATAAATAGAACCATTTTCGTTACCTGGAAGTTTATGATAATAAAGGCGTGCAGGTTCGTCATCGCTACCATGTATTTGACCAATAATAGTTCGACCAGCATGAACTTGATTATTATCACCAGCAGTAACTGTTACACGGTTTACAGCCATAGTTACGCGTAAAACACCATCTATTCCTGCAGCATCATCTGTGAAATCTGTTGATGGCTGTGTTGCAAATACCCAATTATTTTCTGGATCATCAGAGTCAATATCCCTATCACCATCGCGTAAATTTTCTCGTAATTCACTACGAGGAAAACTTGTACCTGTAGACGTTCTAAAGCCACCAACGATTGATCTAAAAACTAAACCGTTGTCTCTACCAATACAAAAAAAATCTTGATCTATGAAAGGTACAAAGTCTTCTTCATCTTCAACTTCATCTTCTATAAAACCTAAAAGTTCTCTTTCATCAACCCGTTGACCTACACCACGAGCATTGCGTTCAGGATCTGGATCTAGTCTTGGCGAATCTAATACCCAATCTGTTAATTCAAAAATATCAGTAGGAGAAAGGGTAGTACAAATAGGTCTATCATCAGAAAAACCAGACCCGGCAAAATTGATATTTCCAGCTGGATCAACAGAAATTTCACTAGCAGGAGTAAAGATTGTACTTCCTGTATTAACTTCAGCATTAGCGAAAGTAGAAAGCCCCATAAGAACTGAAGCACTTAATAAAGTTAAACAACGATTTTTGCGATTATTCATATTAATTTCCATATAGTTAATAAGATTAAAGCTTAGTTATTTAAAGTAACTAAAAACTCATTCTGTCATTGGTACAAGTAGTTCAATAAAAAACAACTTTTGAATCATTTGTAACCAACAACAGGTCAACCATATAACTTTTTGACCAAGTGGTCAATTCGGAAATAGTAATTATTATCATTAATTTTTTAGAACATCAAAATTAAGTGATAAAAAATACCTTTTAAAACAAAAAAAGCACATGTAATAATTACTTATTACATGTGCTTTACAGTTAGTTTTATTGTTTAATGAATAATACTGAGTATAAAACGTTAAATATGCTCAACAGATACAATTTCATACTCAACAACACCACCTGGTGTTGTTATTTCAATTTCTGAATCAACTTCTTTACCAATTAAGCCTCTAGCAATTGGAGAGTTTAACGAAATACGGCCCGTTTTAAAATCAGCTTCGTCATCACCCACAATTTGATAAGTCACTTCAACTTCAGTTTCAATATTTAATAATGTAACCGTTACACCAAAAATAACCTTACCTGAATTAGGTATTTTAGCAATATCAATAACTTGGGCGTTACATAAACGGCCTTCAATGTCTTGAATACGCCCTTCACAAAACCCCTGCTCTTCTTTGGCTGCATGGTATTCAGCATTTTCTTTTAAGTCACCATGTTCACGTGCATCGGCAATATCTTTAACAATACGTGGGCGCTTTTCTGTTTTTAAAAACTTTAATTCTTCTTTTAATTGCTCGGCACCAAGCAATGTCATTGGATATTTAATCATATTATTCTTCTTATTCCTTTATCTACTTTTGAAAATTATTTAAATGAAAAAGTAAGTAACACTGTATGAGTAAACTCACTGTAAATTTTCAAAGCATTTAATAAAAAATGGTTTTTTCAAACGAAAAAACCATTTTAATGTTTCAACTAATAAGCAAACTTATTTGCTTAAATTAATGATAGAACTAACAACGTTTATGTAACTCTTGAATAGACGTTACTGTGTTTCTATCATCAGCAGCATGAGATTGTACTGCAGCAAAAGCGGCATTCAATGTTGTTGTATATGCTACTTTATAGCGAAGTGCACCACCACGCAATACTTTTGAGTCTTCAATTGCTTTACGACCTTCGGTAGTATTAATAATGTAGCTGTATTCACCGTTCTTAATATTATCAAGAACATGTGGACGCCCTTCTTTAACTTTATTAACACGACGAACTGGCACACCACCTTCACGTAGAATAACTTCGGTTCCGTGTGTGGCATCAAGCTCGTAACCTAAAGCAACCATTTGCTTACCAAGTTCAAGTACACGGCCTTTATCACTGTTACGAACAGATAATAATGCGCGACCTTCTTTTGGTACAGAAACACCAGCACCTAAGTTTGCTTTAGCAAATGCTTCTTCAAACGTATCGCCAACGCCCATCACTTCACCTGTTGAACGCATTTCTGGGCCAACTAATGGGTCACTTCCGTGAAATTTATTAAAAGGAATAACAACTTCTTTCACTGAAAAGTAAGAAGGAATAACTTCTTCTGTTATGCCTAACTCTTTCAATGTTTTACCAGCCATTACTTGCGCACCAATTTTAGCAAGAGGAATACTAGTTGCTTTTGATACAAATGGAACTGTACGAGCAGCACGCGGGTTCACTTCAATTAAGTAAACATCGTTACCTTTAACAGCCATTTGCGTATTCATTAAGCCAATAACACCTAACTCAAATGCTAAATCTGTTACTTGCTTACGCATAACATCTTGAACTTCTTGGCTTAAGCTATAACAAGGTAATGAACATGCTGAGTCACCAGAGTGCACACCGGCTTGTTCAATGTGCTGCATAATACCGCCAATGACAACATCAGTACCATCACAAATTACGTCAATGTCTACTTCAATTGCATCATCAAGGAAGTGATCAAGCAATACTGGTGAATCATTTGAAACACTTACAGCTTCGGTCATGTAACGACGTAAATCGTCTAAGTCGTACACAATTTCCATTGCACGTCCACCTAATACATAAGATGGACGAACGACTAATGGGAAACCAATTGTTTCAGCTTTAGCCATTGCTTCATCAAGTGACGTTACTGTTGCATTTTCAGGTTGTAGTAAACCTAAACGGTCAACCGCTTGTTGGAAACGTTCTCTATCTTCAGCACGGTCAATCGCATCAGGTGATGTACCAATAATTGGAACACCTGCTGCTTCTAAAGCACGCGCTAGTTTAAGTGGTGTTTGACCACCGTATTGAACAATAACGCCTTTAGGCTTTTCAATACGTACAATTTCAAGTACATCTTCAAACGTAATTGATTCAAAGTATAAACGATCAGAGGTATCATAATCAGTTGAAACAGTTTCTGGGTTACAGTTAACCATGATAGTTTCAAAACCATCTTCACGTAATGCTAATGCAGCATGTACACAACAGTAATCAAATTCAATACCTTGACCGATACGGTTAGGGCCACCACCTAAGATCATGATCTTGTCATTATCTGTTGGGTTAGACTCACACTCTTCATCGTATGTAGAATACATGTAAGCTGTATCTGAACTAAATTCCGCAGCACAGGTATCAACACGCTTGTAAACTGGAAAAATATCAGCCGCTTGACGTTTCTTACGTATTTCAGATTCACTTACGCCAATCACATCAGCTAAACGAGAATCAGCAAAACCTTTGCGTTTTAATTGACGTAAATACTCAGGCGTCAATACTTTCATACCGCCTTCAGCTACTTTTTTCTCGTTTAATACAATGTCTTCTATCTGTACTAAGAACCAACGATCAATTTTAGTTGCATTGAATATATCTTCAACGGTTAAGCCTAAACGAAATGCATCAGCTACATACCAAATACGGTCTGAACCGGCCTCTTGAAGTTCGTGCATGATTTTAGTTTTTGCACCTGGCTGAGTTACATCAACAATTGAGTCAAAACCATTTACGCCAACTTCTAAGCCACGAAGTGCTTTTTGCATTGATTCTTGTTGGTTACGGCCAATCGCCATTACTTCACCAACTGACTTCATTTGCGTTGTTAATCTGTCTTCTGCACCAGCAAATTTTTCAAAGTTGAAACGTGGTATTTTGGTAACAACGTAATCAATTGTTGGTTCAAATGATGCTGGTGTAGCACCACCAGTAATGTCATTTGATAATTCATCAAGCGTGTAACCAACAGCAAGTTTTGCTGCGATTTTAGCAATAGGGAAACCCGTTGCTTTTGATGCTAATGCTGATGAACGAGATACACGTGGGTTCATTTCAATAATAACCATACGGCCAGTATCAGGACAAATACCAAACTGTACGTTTGAACCACCTGTTTCAACACCAATTTCACGTAATACTGCAAGTGATGCATTACGCATGATTTGGTATTCTTTATCTGTTAATGTTTGTGCAGGAGCAACCGTAATTGAATCACCTGTATGAATACCCATTGGGTCGAAGTTTTCAATCGAACAAATAATGATACAGTTATCATTTTTGTCTCGAACCACTTCCATTTCATATTCTTTCCAACCGATAAGTGATTCATCGATAAGTAATTCTGATGTTGGTGATAAGTCTAAACCACGTGTACAAATTTCATCGAATTCTTCACGGTTATACGCAATACCGCCACCTGTACCACCCATAGTAAATGATGGGCGAATAATACAAGGAAAACCAATACGGGTAGACGTGTCATGAGCTTCTTCAATTGTATGAACAATTTCAGCTCGCGGACATTCTAAACCAATATTTTTCATTGCCGTATCGAAACGTTCACGGTTTTCTGCTTTATCAATTGCGTCAGCAGTAGCACCAATCATTTCAACATTAAATTCTTCAAGTACGCCTTTTGCTTCAAGCTCTAACGCACAGTTTAAAGCTGTTTGACCACCCATTGTAGGTAATACGGCACAAGGACGTTCTTTTTCAATAATTTTTCTAACAACTTCCCAGTGAATTGGCTCAATGTATGTTGCATCGGCCATTTCTGGATCTGTCATAATAGTTGCAGGATTAGAGTTAACTAATATTACACGGTAACCTTCTTCTCTTAATGCTTTACATGCTTGAGCACCTGAGTAATCAAACTCACAAGCCTGACCAATAACAATTGGGCCAGCACCTAAAATCAAGATACTTTTTAAGTCAGTACGTTTTGCCATTTCTTTATTCTCTCTATCTTGATGAAAGCTTAAGCTTGAGTCGCTTGCTTGTTTTCTAACATTAGTTCAATAAAATGATCAAACAACGGAGCCGCATCGTGTGGGCCTGGGCTAGCTTCAGGATGACCTTGGAAGCTAAACGCTGGTTTGTCAGTTAAATGAATACCTTGAATTGAACCATCGAATAATGATTTGTGTGTCACTTTGATGTTGCTTGGTAAGTTATCTTCATCAATGGCAAAACCATGGTTTTGCGATGTGATCATAACAACATCACGATCGTAATCTTTTACTGGGTGGTTAGCACCATGATGACCAAACTTCATTTTTAATGTGCTTGCGCCATTTGCTAAGCCTAATAACTGATGACCTAAACAAATACCAAATGTAGGTAGGTTAGCCGCTAAAATTTCTTTAATTGCTTCTACTGCATAAGTACATGGTTCTGGATCACCTGGGCCATTTGATAAAAATACGCCATCAGGGTTCATTGCTAATACTTCAGCTGCTGGTGTTTGTGCTGGTACAACAGTAAGTTTACAGCCACGGTCAACTAACATACGTAAAATGTTACGTTTAGCACCAAAATCATAAGCAACTACATGGAAAGGTTTATCGCTAGGTGTTACAAAACCGTGACCAAGTTCCCAACTGCCATCATTCCATTGGTATTGTTCTTTTGTAGAAACAACTTTCGCTAAGTCCATACCTTTTAAGCCTGGAAAACCTTTAGCAATTTCTAATGCTTTTTCTGCATGTTGCTCTGATGCTTCATCTACTGTGATGATACAGCCGTTTTGTGCACCTTTTTCACGTAAAATACGTGTTAATTTACGCGTATCGATATCTGCAATACCAAGAATGTTATGACGTACTAAATAGGCGCTTAATGTTTCTTCGCTTCTAAAGTTACTTGCTAATAATGGTAAATCTCTAATCACTAAACCTTTGGCAACAATGCTAGCAGACTCTTCATCTTCACTATTTACACCGGTGTTACCAATATGAGGGTACGTTAATGTTACAATTTGCTCTGCATAAGAAGGGTCTGTAAGAATTTCTTGATAGCCAGTCATTGAAGTATTGAATACTACTTCACCAACAGCCGCCCCTTGTGCACCAATAGCGGTGCCTTTAAATACAGTGCCGTCTTCAAGCACTAACATGGCAGATTTAGTCAATTTAACCTCCGAAAAGAAGAAAGTAAGCTTAATAATTTTACAGTTATAAAGCTGAAATTTAAGCGCGAATACATGTGTAATATATAGCCGAATATTGGTTTTTTATTCATAAAAATTACAAATATTTGGCAAATTCCGCGCATTTTACGCATTGTTCAATGTTACGTCTAGTAAAATCATTGAAAAAGGCGTGTTTTATCAATTTTTCTATTAAACCTTTAAAACATTACTTTAATGAGAATAAAAGTTCGTATTTGCTTAGGGGCTGTTTATCTTTCGAGGCTGTTTTTGCAGCAATTGATGATGATTTTATACAAGGCAGAGCTTATGATTTGTAGTTATTCTACATGAGTATGCGATAACGCAGTAGAAAACCATCATAAATGCTGTCTTCGATTCATTTAAACGCATTTTTAGCTTTGTTACTTGCTCTTAAAATAGAATAACTATATTACATCGCAAATGCCGTGCTAAAAAAGCGTTTAATTTGAACAAAAATCAACCCTGAAAGATCAATAGCCCCTAGGTTTAAATTATTTTAAACCTAATACATCTTGCATGTCATAATAACCACTAGGCGCTTTTGAAAGCCATGTGGCTGCGCGCATTGCGCCTAATGCAAATGTCATTCTTGATGTTGCTTTATGTGTGATTTCTAAGCGTTCACCTAAATCTGCAAAAAATGCTGTATGTTCACCAACAATGTCGCCGGCGCGAACTGTTGCAAAACCAATCGTTTCGCGATCGCGTTCACCGGTAATACCTTCACGGCCATAAACTGCACATTCATTTAAATCTCGGCCTAATGTGTCAGCAATAACTTGCCCCATTTTAACAGCAGTACCTGAAGGCGCATCTTTTTTGAAACGATGATGCGCTTCAAAAATTTCAATATCAGTATAATCACCAATCGCTTTAGCTGTCATTTCTAATAGCTTAAACAATAAGTTCACGCCAACACTTGTATTAGGAGCCAAAACAACTGGGCACTGCTCGCCAGCAGCTTCAATTAAGCTCACTTGCTCATCACTAAAACCAGTAGTACCAATAACAATGGCTTTATTATGTTTAGCACACCATTGAATATTTTCTAGTGTCGCTTCAATTGAAGTGAAATCAATCACAACATCAGCATTGGTTAATTGCTCAATACTGGTGGTTGTTTGAATACCTAAATGGCCAATGCCAGCTAACTCACCTAAATCAAAATTAACAAAAGAAGAGCTTTCTCTAACAGTGCCACCTACCAAATTAATAATTTCGTGTTCTGAAGCGGCTTGTATTAAGTTACGCCCCATACGGCCACTACAACCTAATATTGCTACATTAATTGTCATGTATTTGTCTCTTTGTTGTGCATTGTTACAATCTATTTTTATATGCGCTTATTATAATGATGATATTCACAACTGAAATACCTAATAAGTACATATAAAAACAGACTTAATGAATTAGCTTAGATCTAATGTTTGAGTTAATGCAATGCTTTGCTCTAATGCTTGTGAGTTTATATTCACTATTTTCCACTCACCTGATAATTTTATAACATGATACAAGGCACAAAATTCCGTGAATAGTTGATCATTTTCAGTAAATAGCTGCCAACTAATATTCACCACGGCTAGTGACTCTGTAATAGTGTCATAACTACTATTAAATATTTTCATACCACTTAATTTTGCTGCTTTTAACTCGTTAAAAACCTGTATAAGTTCTTCATTAATATTCTGTTGAGTTAATATGACTAGTTGCTCTGGCGTATTAAGCGTGCACGGCAATTGGTAATAACTTTGTACAGACGCTGAGTTATATTGAAAAAACGCGTTAATGTACTGTTTGAAAAAAACACTTAATGATTCATGCATATTTTCATACCTCTATGTCATCGCTAGATCAAAATTTAATGATTAAAATAAACTCTTTAATTTCATTATTCTGTCATTATAAAAAAGCCGGGAAACCCGGCTTAATTAATAATTAGAGATTATAAAATATCTAATAATTCAACTTCAAATACAAGCGTTGCATATGGAGGAATAGCACCTTGAGAACCGCGCTCACCGTATGCTAAGTTATATGGTACGTATAATCGCCATTTTGAACCTACAGTCATTAATTGTAATGCTTCAGTCCAACCAGCAATAACGCCGCCCACTGGGAATTCAGCAGGTTGACCACGTTCAACAGAGCTGTCAAAAACGTCACCTGTGATGAATGTACCATGGTAATGAGTACGAACAGTGCTTTCAGCTGTTGGTTTTTCACCGTCACCTGTTGCTAATACTTCGTATTGTAAACCTGATTCAGTTACTGTTACTTCGTCACGTTTAGCATTATCAGCTAAGTAAGCTTCGCCTTCAGCTGACTTTTCTTTTGCTTGCTCTAATTCTAATTCTTGTAATTTTTTAGAGATAATTGAAAAAGCTTCATTTAACGCTTGCTCTTCAACTTGGCTTTCAACGCCAGCTAATGCATCAGCTAAACCAGCTTGAACAGCTGTAACATCAAAATCTTTAAAAGGGTTATTACGTAATTGATCACCTAATTGACGACCAACACCATAACTTACAACTTGTTCTGTTGATTCAAATTTATTTTCAGACATGCTTTCTTCTTAGATAGTAAAATTTCGCGCACAAGTTTAGCATAATTGAATATTAAGCTGTAGTAGAAAAATAAAAATGACAGCTTTATTTACACTATTTATCAGTGATGAATAGATACAAAAAAGCCTTGGAAACTCCAAGGCTTTTAGGGTGGTTATTGTGTAAAAACCATCTTAAGTTAGTAACGCGTTACCAAAAATCGTATATACTAAGCTGTAGCGTATACGTCTTTAGCTATTATTGCGCCTGGGTGTTGTACAACTAAACGTGCAACTCTTGCTGCATCAATAACTGAATCAGCTACACTTTTACCAATGCTACGAGCACCCATGTAGGTTCCTGCAAATGAATCACCTGCAGCAGTTGAATCAACTTGTTTTGCAGCGGGTGTAAATGGTAAGTGAGATTCAACACCATTATCAAAACCGTAAACACCATCAGCACCACATTTCACAATAATTTCAGTTGCTGAAAACTGTTCAAAGTAAGCAATGATTTCTTCTTTTGATTGTTGATTATACATGTCTTGATGGTCTTCTAAACCAGGGAAAACAATGTCAGAAATACTGTAGGCTTTGTTTGTCCACTCAACTGCATGCTCAAGTGATGACCACATTTTAGGACGGTAATTTGGATCAAATGCAACACGTGCACCTTTGTCTTTTAATGTTTGTACAAAATCAATCAATGCTTGTTTATCAGCGTCACTTAAAATTGCTAAGCTAATACCACTAAAGTAAACAATATCAATATCTGCTGCATTGGCAATAATGTTATCAGTATCGATTAATGACATCATCTGACTCGCTGCAGATGTTTTACGCCAGTAAGTAAAACTACGCTCACCATGCTCATCAGTATTAATAGCGTAAATACCTAATGGTGAATCTGGTGATTTAGCAACAAACTCAGCAGATAAGCCTTCACTTTCCCATGCAGCAATCATTTCGTCACTGAATGTATCTTGGCCAACAGCACTTAAGTAACTTACTTTAGTAGTTGGTGCTAAACGTTTGGCATATACAGCCGTATTATAGGTGTCGCCTGCAAAAGACTTTACTAAACTCGTACTTGACTGGTTACGAAGTTCCATCATGCATTCACCGATCACTAACATCGACAAGGGTTATCTCCTCAAAATAAAAAGTAAGTTATATAGGGTTATTACACCGTATATGTATAAATACACACAAGTACTAAACGGTTATGTGTATTGCTTAAAAGACAATAATAAATTGTTTCGAATGATACAGACTATGCTAGATAAATTAAAGTTTTTTGCGGTAAAATTACGATATAGCATGGGGTTGTTTATGTTTACATAGACATTCATGCTTTAGCGCCATTTACCGCTTTATCATTCATAAAAAATAAAGGTATTGGTTAAGAGGTTAATGAAAATAAGCGATTAAAGTTTGCTGTGGTAATTTTAGCAATATGCTCAACCGATTGCCCTCTAATACTTGCTAAATGTTTTGCCACTTCAACAACATAAGCAGGTTGATTTTGCTTGCCACGATGAGGCACTGGAGCTAAGTAAGGTGAGTCAGTTTCTATTAAAATACGATCATCGGGAATGACTTTAGCAACATCTCGCAATTCTTGCGCATTTTTAAAGGTAACGATGCCTGAAAATGATATATAAAAACCCATTTCAATTGCCGCTTCTGCCATTGCTAGGCTTTCAGTAAAACAGTGTAATATACCACCTACTTGCTCTGCGCCCTCTTCTCGCATAATTGTCAGTGTGTCTTCTCGTGCATCACGCGTATGAATAATTAACGGCTTTTTCAATGCTTTAGCAACACGAATGTGTTTTCTAAACGAGTCTGCCTGAACATCACGCGTTTCTGGGGCATAGAAATAATCTAAACCTGTTTCGCCAATCGCAATAACACGTTCATGATCCGCTAATGTTTGTAAATGGCTCTCTTGAATATTTTCATCTTGGTTAAGCGGGTGCGCACCACAGCTTAATAACACATTGTCAAATGCTGCCGTTGTTTCTGCCATCGCAGGAAACTCTTCAAGCGTAACGCAAACACATAACAGTGTATTAACGTTAACTTCATGGGCGTTATCAATAACATGTGTTAGTTGATTATTAAAATCTTCAAGTTTTAATCGGTCTAAATGGCAATGCGAGTCAATAAACACAATAATTCCTAAAATGGCTTAATGGATAAAAAGTATTGCAGTAGAACTGCTCTACATAGTATATGTGGGGTCTTCATTATACTGTAAAGTCCCAAGAATTTTTTCAATTTGATGATGAATATTATCTGCATCTTCTTCAAAACAAACACCAACCCCTACAGGCGTTCCACTTTGTGCATTCACTGGTGTTTGCCAACAAATAGACGCTTTAACTTCTGATGACTCTAATGCGTCTGGTAAGGTTACATTGAGTAAAACATTATCACCTAGTTCATAGTGATCATTGGTACGAATAAATAAGCCACCATTTTGTAGAAATGGCATGTAAGCAAGGTATAATTCTCGCTCTGAAGCATAGTGAAGTATCAGGCTCATTACGAAATCCTAGTTAGCTGTCGTTTGAATATGATTTAATTGTTGTTTAATTTTAATTAACATTGCTTCAAGTACAAAGGTTTTATTTGCCTGTGCTAGTGTCATTAACTGTTTGTGACTATCAATATATATTTGATGGCATGTCCGAATAATTACTGGCGATAATACATGTTTACTTAGCAATTGCTGTAATGGTATTGATAACGCACAATGCCAGCCATTACTATAACGTAACATATCAGCAAAGGCTTTTTCACACCAGCGCATGGCATCTTCATTAGCTAACATAAACGTAAGTAAAGCCTGGTGATCATCACCGATTAAAAAGTCACTAAACAAGGTGTTAAAGTGTTGAAACGTTTGTTGAGTTTCTGTATCTGATAATTCAGCTATATGCGTTAAATTAGTATAAGCGTCTTCAGTCGAATGCTTAAATCTACTGTCTTCAATAGCATGCTTAGGTACTCTAAGGGAAATTAACCGGCAGCGGCTAACAATGGTTGGTAATAACCGTGCGGTGTCATTGGCAATTAATATAATATGACTTCGATCGCTTGGCTCTTCTAATGTTTTGAGTAAAGCATTAGCTGCTGACTCTGTCATTGTGTGTGCTTTAGGAATAAAAACCGTTTTATTTCCTGATAACTGTGCTGTTTTTTGTAAAAAGGCATTGCTTTTACGTACTTCATCAACGCCTATTGTTGCTTTGTCACTACTAATAGTTTGATGATCAGGAAAACTACCCGCTTTAAGTAGCTGGCAATGTTTACATTGACCACACGGCTGTAAACTATAATAAGAGCCATTATGAACATCAGTTTGTTGAGGTTGCTGGCACAATAATACCTGAATAAGCCATTCAGCTAACACTTGTTTTCCAGCGCCGTTAACACCTGTAATTAACAGTGCATGCGGTAACCTATTTTGTACTATTTGTTCAGACAGTTGATGCTGGTAGTCATTAAGCCAAGTTGTTTTCATATAAAATAAAAGCCGTTATTTAAAGAGCTGCCTGTAAATATTGCGTTATTGCTTGCTCAATGTCTTGATGCACTTGCTTCATAGTTTGCGATGCATCAATAGTAATGATGGTATTATCGTTATTGGCAATTTCAACATACTTAGCACGGGTACGTTCGAAAAAGTCTAATTTTTCAAGCTCTATTCTGTCTAATTCTCCACGAGCTTGAGCTCGTGATAAGCCAATTTTAGGATCAAGATCTAAATATAAGGTTAAATTTGGTTTAAAACCTTTCAAAGTAACATCAGCAATCGCATTCATGACACTTTCGTCAAAGCCTCTACCGCCACCTTGATACGCACGAGAAGATAAATCGTGTCTATCCCCTATAACCCATGTTCCTATTTCAAGCGCGGGTTGAATGACATTAGCCAATAACTGACTTCGGCTTGCGTACATTAACAGCAGCTCTGTTTCTTGAGTTAGTTTTTCCTGATGATCCGCTGATTTTACAATATTGCGTAGTTGCTCGGCGAGTAATGTTCCGCCAGGTTCACGTGTATTTGTATACGTTATATTATGCGCAGATAATACACGCTCAATCACTTTAATTGCTGACGATTTTCCTGCGCCTTCTAAACCTTCAATGACAATAAATTTGCCTAGTTGTTCTTCATTACTCACGTTAATTCTCTATTAGATTTATACGAAAACCATTAATTTTTTAAAGATGATAAGTACACCTTAACCGCTTTATTATGCTCAGCTAAAGTACGTGAAAACGTATGCTGACCATAACCATTACTCACAAAATAAAAATACTCTGTTTGCGCGGGTTGTAATGCTGCATTAATTGCTTTTATTCCCGGCATAGCAATCGGTGTAGGTGTTAAGCCATTAATTCGATAGGTATTATACGGTGTTTTTTCTTTCAAGTGCTTATATTTTATATCGCCTTTATAACGTTCACCTAAGCCATAAATAACCGTAGGGTCAGTTTGTAAACGCATTTTTTTATTTAAGCGGTTAACAAATACCGATGCAATAACCGGTTGCTCAGCATGTACTCCACTTTCTTTTTCAATAATAGACGCCATAATCAAGGCTTCATAGCGTGTTTTATAGGGCAAATTAGCTTGGCGAGCTTGCCATTGCTGCGCCAATACATCATTCATCTTTTGATGAGCGCGCAACAATATTTTTTTATCGGTTGTATTTGCGGTATACGCATATGTTTCTGGGAAAAATAACCCTTCAGGATGGCTTTGACTAATATTTAACTGTTGAAGAATGTCTTCCACACTTTTATTTTTTAATGTGTGATGAATATGGGGTGCTTTAGCTAGTTGGTTCAACCATTCTTTAAAAGTAGAGCCTTCAACAAATGTCATTGAAAACTGATGCTCTTTACCTTCAACCAACTTTGTTAATACCGCCAGTAATTCGCTGTTTGCCTCTAATTGATACGTACCTATTTTTAATTTGGATAATTCAGGGTGTAAACGCACGTAGGCTTTTAACCAAAAAGTATTGACTAACCAACCCTTATTAACAAACTGTTGAGTGACGCTATGAAGGCTATCACCTTTTTTAACCGTAAATAA
>JALZUE010000136.1 GCA_023301705.1 Alteromonadaceae bacterium
GCAATAAGTGTATTATTGCATAATTTGGCTCCTCAACCTGGACTTGAACCAGGGACAAACGGATTAACAGTCCGTTGCTCTACCAACTGAGCTATTGAGGAATTAAACTGTAAGACAATAATTTAATTTTGTCTTAAACAACCGTTTATAATTTTTATTATAAACCATTATTATAATTTGGCTCCTCAACCTGGACTTGAACCAGGGACAAACGGATTAACAGTCCGTTGCTCTACCAACTGAGCTATTGAGGAATTATTGTTAATAAGTGCTTTACGCTTATCAACGGGGCGGAATATTAAAGACCTGCATCAAAGCTGTCAACATAAATACATAAAAAAATGTAGAAATTTGATTGTTTGATTGATTTTCCAACAGAAGTGAAGAATGTCAACCGTTATTGATGAACGTTTCCATTAATATTCAGAATAACGATATTTTTTACTCTATGCACAATTTCTGTGGATAACTTTGTGCGTTAATATGTAAAAGCTACGAATGTTAAGTTAAAACGGTAAGTGTAGCTGATTGTGTGTTTTTTGAACTCGTTATTTAAGTGACTAATAAATAATCTTTTTTTGTTGTTAGCAAATAATTTACAACAAATTGCTCTAATATAAGTCCGCAAAAAAATTCATTGTTGCTTAAGGTTATATTTAATTATGAAAAATAAGAATAGCTAGGTAATGGACTATCTTTTACAATAGCAAACTACTTGTCTTCAGCACATATACTTTATGATATCTAATAAAAAGCAATCGAATGACTTATTAGAAGGTTCTGTTTTTAGTACGTTAAAAAGCATGACTATTCCAATGATCTACGGTTTACTTTTTCTAATGACATTTAATGTTGTTGATACCTTTTTTATTAGTTTATTAGGTACAGAGCCATTAGCCGCTATTAGTTTCACTTTCCCCATAACGTTTACCATTATTAGCTTGTTTATAGGTTTAGGCGTTGGAACCTCTGCGGTTATTTCTAAACTTTATGGTAGTGGTGAAATTGAAACAGCAAAAGGCATGGGTACTTCAGCTTTATATATATCAAGCATTATTGTTGGAATTGTTTCTTTTATTGGTTACTTATTGATTGAACCTATCTTTTTATCATTAGGAGCCCACCAGTCTTTGTTACCACTCATTCATGATTATATGAATTTATGGTTTTTAGGCAGTGTTACTTTAATGGGGCCAATGATAGGCAATGCTATTTTACGTGCATGGGGTGATACCAAAACACCAAGTTTTATAATGGGGGCAGCCGGACTTGTTAATGCGATATTAGATCCTATTTTTATATTTGGCTTTGGTCCTATGCCTGCATTAGGTGTAAAAGGAGCTGCATTAGCAACACTGATATCATGGTTGGTAGGTACTATAGTTGTAATGTATATTTTAACGGTTAAAAACCCTATTATACACACAAGATTACCGAACTTAGCTCAATTGGTGCAAATGAGTAAAGCAATTTTAAAAATAGGCTTACCCGCAGCGGGAGCTAATATGTTGACACCAATTTCTTCTGCTATTTTAACCGCTATTATTGCACCGTACGGAGTTGCTGCTGTAGCCGCTTTTGGTGTGGGTTTTCGTATAGAATCGATTGCTTGTTTAATTATTTTAGCCACATCAATGACCTTACCAGTGTTCATTGGGCAAAATTACGGCGCTGGTAACATGCTTAGAGTCAAAAAGGCTTACCAACAATCGATAAAATTCTCATTAGTTTGGCAATTTTTTGTTTATATTATTCTCATTCTTTTAGCCCCATGGATTGCTAGAATTTTTACTAATGATCCAGACGTTATTGATATTATTGTATTATTTATACGTATCATTCCTATCGCTTATGGTTTACAAGGAGTTATTATTCTTACTAACTCTTCATACAATGCACTGCATAAACCTATGGTTGCTTTATTACTTAGCGTCGTTCGTTTATTTGTTTGTTATGTACCTTTAGCTTATTTGGGTAGTGAGCTGTATGGGCTTACTGGCTTTTTTATTGGCGCAGTTTGTGGAAATGTTATTATGTCTATTATTTCATATCGCTTGTTTAATCAGCAATTTACACAAGCAACATCGTAGAGGAACACTGTGAAAAATATTGAACTTGTCTCCGATTATACCCCTAGTGGTGATCAACCTGTTGCGATTCAACAATTACTTGATGGTGTAGAATCTGGTTTAGCGCACCAAACGTTATTAGGCGTAACTGGCTCTGGTAAAACATATACCATTGCCAATGTAATTGCTGAATTAAACCGTCCTGCAATGTTGTTAGCCCCTAATAAAACATTAGCAGCACAGCTTTATGGCGAAATGAAAGAGTTCTTTCCTAATAATGCGGTTGAATATTTTGTGTCTTATTATGACTATTATCAGCCTGAAGCTTATGTACCAACTACCGATACATTTATTGAAAAAGATGCGTCTATTAATGAACATATCGAACAAATGCGCTTGTCAGCAACTAAAGCGTTACTTGAGCGAAGAGATGTAATTATTATAGCTTCTGTTTCTGCCATTTACGGTTTAGGTGATCCTGATTCCTACCTGAGAATGATTTTGCATATTAGACAAGGCGATATCATTAATCAGCGAGATTTATTAAGACGATTAGCCGAACTGCAATACACTCGAAACGATGTTGCTTTTCAACGAGCAACGTATCGTGTGCGTGGTGATGTACTTGATATATTTCCTGCAGAATCAGACAGACTGGCTTTACGCATTGAATTATTTGATGAAGAAATCGAACGAATTAGTGAGTTTGACCCATTAACAGGTCAAGTTGAGCGTACGTTAGCACGAGTCACTGTGTATCCTAAAACGCATTACGCAACACCAAGAGATAAAATTTTAGCTGCTATTGACCATATTAAAATAGAATTAAAAGAACGCTCTCAACATTTAAAAGAAAATCAATTACTAGTCGAAGAACAACGCGTTGTTCAACGTACTCAATTCGATATCGAAATGATGACCGAGCTAGGGTACTGCTCAGGCATAGAAAATTATTCTCGTTATTTATCAAACCGTGCTGAGGGTGAACCACCTCCAACGCTTTTTGATTATTTACCTGATGATGGTTTACTGATTATTGATGAGTCACATGTTACTGTGCCACAAATAGGAGCTATGTATAAAGGTGATAGATCACGTAAAGAAAATTTAGTGCAATACGGGTTTAGATTGCCTTCAGCATTAGATAATAGACCGCTCAAGTTTGAAGAGTTTGAAGCATTAGCACCGCAAACCATTTATGTTTCGGCCACACCAAGCCAGTATGAGTTAGATAAGTCTGGCGATGATATTGCGCAGCAGGTAGTTAGACCGACAGGGCTATTAGATCCAACGATTGAAGTACGCTCAGTAGGAACACAAGTTGATGACTTATTATCTGAAATTCGTCTTACTGTTGCCAAAGGTGAACGTGTGCTTGCTACTACGCTAACCAAGCGGATGTCTGAAGATTTAACTGATTACCTAGATGAACACGGTGTGAAATGTCGTTATTTACATTCTGATATTGATACAGTCGAAAGAATGGAAATAATTCGAGACTTACGTTTAGGTAAATTTGATGTCTTAATTGGCATTAACTTATTACGTGAAGGGTTAGATATGCCTGAAGTTTCTTTAGTGGCTATTTTAGATGCTGATAAAGAAGGTTTTTTACGATCAGAACGCTCACTTATTCAAACTATTGGTCGAGCAGCTCGAAATATTAACGGTAGAGCTATTTTGTATGGTGATCGCATCACAAAATCAATGAAAAAAGCGATTGATGAAACAGAAAGGCGAAGAGAAAAACAGCATCAATACAACCTTGATAACAATATTTCACCTAAAGGAGTCATTCGTAAAATTACTGATGTGATGGATGTTGGTGAGTTTACAAGTGATAAGTCATTATCTAAGAAAGTTGCAGAGCAATCAGCTAATTATGAAATACTTAGTTCGAAAGAGATTGATACTAAAGTTAAAGAATTAGAAGATACAATGTTTGAACATGCGAAAAACTTAGAGTTCGAACAAGCTGCAGCTGTTCGAGATGATATTAATAAATTACGCCAACAACAGGTGTTAACAGGTTAACGATATTTGTAAATGGTATTCGGTTCACAATATTAAGTGAATAATAAAAAAACATTCGAGCTATGTAAAGTTGCTTATTTCTTCTAATAAAGAGTGTCTACTTTTTGGGCTCGAATGTTATTACAATTTTTTTATGTATTATCGGTAGGGGTAATACTTGCAGCATGGTGACCTTTTGGGCCATTATCCAACTCATAAACTACATCTTGTCCCGCTTTTAACGTACGGTAACCATCCATTTTTATTGTTGAGTAATGTGCAAATATATCTTCACCGCCATTTTCTGGGCAAATGAAGCCAAAACCTTTGGCATTATTAAACCATTTCACTGTACCTTGAGCCATAATACTACTTCCTTATCTATTCCTTTAAAATATTATCATTTAATAAAGTTACTCACTTTTTTTTAGTAATAATGATGAATAAAACAGTTTATTAAATAACAACCTGAGTATAAAAAATATACACTAGTAAAATGTCGTGTAATTAGTAGGGTTTGTCAAGTAAAATTAATTAAAAAAAAGTGTAAAAATGCTCTGCAAAATATTTTTTAAGCGTTAATATAGAGTTATGAATATTTACAATGCATCGACAGATCATCAAGAAGCTACTGATGAACTTGTTAAGAATAAAATTCAACCGCCATCAATGTATCATGTTGTACTGTTTAACGACGATTACACACCGATGGATTTTGTGGTTGATGTGTTAGCTAAGTTTTTTAATATGAATATAGATCAGGCAACTGACGTTATGTACACCGTTCATGATCACGGTAAAGCTAAATGTGGTTTATATACCGCAGAAGTTGCCGAAACAAAAGTTAGTCAAGTGTTAAATTACGCATTAGAGCATCAACATCCGCTCAAATGTGATTTAGAAAAAGCGTAAATTTCCTTTTCGCCATAGTAGGAGTTGTCTATGTTAAATAAAGATCTAGAACTGTCTTTAAACTTGGCTTTTCGAAAAGCCAGAGATTCTCGTCATGAATTCATGACGGTTGAACACCTTTTATTAGCACTATTAGATAACCCTTCTGCTGCTGAGGTTTTATCTGCATGTGGTGCTGATTTACCGAAACTTAGACTTGAAATTGATAATTTTCTTGTTGATACCACCCCTGTGATGTCGACAGATGATGAAGAAAAAGAAACACAACCAACATTAGGCTTTCAACGTGTTTTACAGCGTGCAGTGTTTCATGTGCAATCATCAGGTAAAACTGAAGTTAATGGTGCAAATGTACTTGTTGCTATTTTTAGTGAACAAGAATCTCAAGC
>JALZUE010000137.1 GCA_023301705.1 Alteromonadaceae bacterium
ATAGAGTTTATTTGCCCCAAAAAAGAGTAAAACAAAAATGGCAGCAAAGCGTAAACCATGAGCAAACGTTTTTTCGCTCTGTTGATTCATTACATAAAAATACGACCCTGTTGCAAGTAATAATAAAGCCCACAACACGTTACTTGCGGTTTCAGGAATAAAGCGCTCTAGTAAGAAAACCGGTACGGCTAGTAATAACAAGCCAAAAATATTTTTAATGACATTCATCCAGTTACCGGCTTTAGGCAGTAATTTTCCGCCAGAACTACCCAGTATTAATAAAGGTAAGCCCATACCTAAACTTAAGGCATATAATGCGGTTGCTCCTGTAACAATATTACCGCTATCAGCAATAAAAATAAGCGCAGCAGTTAATGGCGCTGTAGTACAAGGCGAGGCAACTAAACCTGAAATTGCGCCCATAATCACAACACCACCGTACGAACCTCCTTTTTGTCCACTACTGACGGCATTTAATTTATTTTGCCATGCTGAAGGTAGCGCTAAATTAAAGAACCCAAACATAGACAAAGCAAGAAATATAAATAATACACTTAATGAAATAAGCACCGCAGGGTGTTGAAACATCGCTTGAAACTGAGCACCAGCTAATGCGACAACAATACCTAATATTGTGTAAGTTATTGCCATACCTTGCACATAAAAAAACGATAAACTAAATGCGCGTTTAGTTGATAGTTTGCTACCTTGTCCTGTAATAATTCCAGTTAAAATAGGGTACATAGGAAATACACAAGGTGTGAATGATAAGAGTAAGCCACCAACAAAAAAGGTGAGTAAAGTAAAGAAGAAATTATCACCATTTAACATGTCGGCTAGTTTAAACTGTTCACTTTTTTCTATCGTTTTTGGTGTAGTACCATTGTTATTTACTTGCTGGTTATCGGCTAATAAAGCGTTGGCGATATCAGATGAAGCTGATGTTGTTAATACCTTATCAAGTGGTATCACTTTAGTGATTGGTGGGTAACATAACCCTTTTTTAGCACAGCCTTGGTAACGCACTGTAATAGTTGAATTGGCATTTGCTTGTTCAATGTTGATTGCAATATCAATCGGGCTTAAATAAATTTGTTGTAAACCAAAGTAAGCATCATCGTATTCTGTGCCTAAAGGTAATTCTACAGGGGTAATTACTGCATTTTTAGGTGTAAACTGAAATTGGTGTTTATAAAGGTAATAACCATCTTTAACATCAAAGTTAATAACAAGTTCGTTATTTTGTTGTAAAAAATTAAAAGCAAACGCATCTTCAACATCTAAAAACTCATCATCATTAGTTGTTGAAAAGTTTGAAATGTCAAAAAATGATTGCGCATTTATATTGGTAAAAGGTAATAAAATGCTAACAATAAATACAATACTAAACAGCAGTTTTTTCATCGAATACTTCTTTTAATCTTTCATTTTAAATTTTATCGCTTTGGTACGTAGTATGATCTAAACGTTAACTTATTCTATTTAAACGGTTAAATACTGTACACACAGCCATATATTATATCGCAATGGTATTAAGTGAACACCATTTTAACTCTCTTGCTTGAAAAAGACCTGTTCACCCTCATATTTGTTTCAACATAAAAAATAAGGAACGCTCATGTTTCGCGTGTTATTCATATTATTTGTCATTATTCCTATTATTGAAATTGCTGTATTTATGCAAGTAGGCAACATTTTAGGATTTTGGCCAACATTATCTATTGTTATTTTAACGGCTTGGTTTGGTGCAAAAAATGTGCGTCAACAAGGGTTATCAACAATGCAATCGGTGCAACATAAAATGCACAGTGGCGAAGTGCCTTCAAATGAAATTATTACCAGCTTCTTATTATTAGTGGCAGGCGTTTTATTAATAACCCCTGGTTTTATTACCGATGCTTTAGGGCTCTTATTGCTTGTGCCTTCAATAAGAGGCGCATTATTAAGTAACGTGCAACAGCATATGACGACGAGCCCAAAAGGGGCTTCATTTAATCAATACGATGATAATACCGATAATGGTTTTTCATCTGCGAATAAAAATAACAACAAGACTTCAAAGAGTGTTCACCAAGGAACAACCATTGAAGGCGAATTTGAACGCAAAGACTAAAAACTTCTATTAAAGGGGCTTGTTTTGAAGAAATAAGCCCTTATCTATTGTTACAACTTAAAAGAAATACATTTTTTAACATAACCTTTTTTCGGAGAAAATAAATGAGCATTCGTCCATTACATGATCGCGTAATCATTAAACGTAAAGAAGTAGAGTCTAAATCTGCTGGCGGTATTGTATTAACTGGTAGTGCTGCTGAAAAATCAACACGTGGTGAAGTTATTGCTGTAGGTAACGGCCGTTTATTAGAAAACGGTGATGTACGCGCACTTGACGTAAAAATTGGTGACCAAGTGATTTTTAGCGAAGGCTATGGTGTAAAAGCTGAAAAAATTGATGGCGAAGAAGTACTTATTCTCAGCGAGTCAGATATTTTAGCAATTGTAGAATAACAATATTTTATCGTAGTGCTTTACCTGTATTAATAACAGCGAACTAAAGCATTACTAAAGAAACCTATTATAGGAATAAAGAAAATGGCAAAAGACGTATTATTTGGAAATGACGCTCGTTCGAAAATGCTTAAAGGCGTTAATGTTCTTGCAGATGCAGTAAAAGTAACATTAGGCCCAAAAGGTCGTAACGTAGTATTAGATAAGTCATTTGGCGGCCCTACAATCACTAAAGATGGTGTATCTGTAGCGAAAGAAATCGAATTAGAAGATAAATTCGAAAACATGGGCGCACAAATGGTTAAAGAAGTTGCTTCTAAAGCAAATGACGAAGCGGGTGACGGTACAACTACTGCAACTGTTTTAGCACAATCTATTGTTAACGAAGGTTTGAAATCAATTGCTGCGGGTATGAACCCAATGGATCTTAAGCGCGGTATCGATAAAGCAGTTATTGCAGCCGTTGAAGAGTTAAAATTAGCTTCACAAGAATGTTCAGACAATAAAGCAATTGAGCAAGTAGGTACTATTTCAGCTAACTCTGACGAAAGCGTTGGTCAAATCATTGCTACAGCAATGGACAAAGTAGGCACTGAAGGTGTAATTACTGTTGAAGAAGGTCAAGCATTAACTGACGAATTAGACGTTGTTGAAGGTATGCAGTTTGATCGTGGTTACTTATCACCATACTTCATGACTAACCAAGAAAATGGCAGTGTTGAACTAGAAAGCCCATTTATTCTTTTAGTTGATAAAAAAGTATCGAATATTCGTGAATTATTAACTACGTTAGAAGGCGTAGCTAAAGCAGGTAAGCCATTACTTATTATTGCTGAAGATGTTGAAGGTGAAGCACTAGCAACATTAGTTGTGAACAACATGCGCGGTATTGTGAAAGTTGCAGCAGTTAAAGCACCGGGTTTTGGTGACCGTCGTAAAGCAATGTTACAAGACATTGCAACGTTAACAGCAGGTACAGTCATTTCTGAAGAAATTGGTATGGAGCTTGAAAAAGCAACATTAGAAGACTTAGGACAAGCTAAACGTGTTGTCATCACTAAAGACAATACAACCATTATTGACGGTATTGGTGAAGAAGCAGACATTCAAGCACGTGTAAGCCAAATTCGTGGTCAAATTAAAGATTCAACTTCTGAATACGACACTGAAAAATTACAAGAACGTTTAGCTAAATTAGCTGGCGGTGTTGCAGTCATTAAAATTGGTGCAGCAACAGAAGTTGAAATGAAAGAGAAAAAAGATCGTGTTGAAGATGCATTACATGCAACTCGCGCAGCAGTTGAAGAAGGCGTAGTTGCTGGTGGTGGTGTTGCATTAGTTCGCGCAGCCGCAGCAATTAAAGATCTTGAAGGTGCTAATGAAGATCAAAATCAAGGGATTAAAGTAGCACTTCGTGCAATGGAGTCTCCACTTCGTCAAATCGTATCTAACTGTGGTGATGAAGCATCAGTAGTACTAAATGAAGTACTTAACGGCACAGCAAACTACGGCTACAACGCAGGTAATAGCACTTACGGCGATATGTTAGAGATGGGTATTCTTGACCCAACTAAAGTAACACGTAGTGCATTACAATTCGCAGCCTCAGTTGCTGGTTTAATGTTAACAACTGAATGTATGATTACCGATGCACCTGTAAAAGATGCAGCTCCTGCAATGCCTGATATGGGCGGCATGGGCGGTGGTATGGGTGGCATGGGCGGAATGATGTA
>JALZUE010000138.1 GCA_023301705.1 Alteromonadaceae bacterium
GAGCAATAATTATTGCTCATTCAACAGCGTACATTATTGTAATTGAATACTCGCCATATCACGTAATATACGATCTGCTGCTAATTGACGCATTTCACTCAGTAATAAGGTTAATTCTCGAGATTTTGCTAGGGCTAAGTCAGGATCATCTTGGTAATCACGGTTTAATTCAAATTCAAAATTTTGTGATGGTTGGTTTTCAATCACTACTTGATATTTCACCTTATATATTAATTCATATTCAGCCACTTGCCCATTAGGCAGTACAGACAAAGTTCTTCTATCAAGAGCGTCTTGTAAAATCTTTAACTCAGGAATTACTTGATTCGAATTTACTGCTTGTTCAGGAGCTGTTGAAACAACATTCACTTCATTAAGTAATAAGTGCTGTTTAACCAAACGTGTTAATTCACCATGTTTGTCAACTGAGGTTAATGTTAGTGTTTGTAATTGAGCAGGCAATAAATAATCACCACGCAACTTAAAACCACAAGCCACACATAAACAAGTGAGTAAAATAACAACACTCACTTGTTTAAGGTTTAACCATAATATATTTAATGATTTCATTGAAATTTTAATAGCCCTTTTTTGCTATAACTTAGTTAGCTACAATGTTCAGTAACTTCCCTGGTACATAAATAACTTTACGTATTGTTTTGCCGTCAGTATGTTTAGTCACATTCTCGTCAGTAAGGCCAATGGCTTCAACTGCTTCTTTAGTCGCGTCACTTGCTACAGTGATTTTTGCACGTAACTTACCGTTAACTTGCACAATAATCAGTTTTTCATCTTCAACTAATGCACTTTCATCAACAACTGGCCATAAAGCATCTTCAACACTTTGAGTATGACCAAGTGCTTGCCATAAGTTATGGCATAAATGTGGCGTGATTGGCGTTAACATTAATACTAACGCATTAATTGCCTCACTTAAAACCGCTTTGTCTTCAACAGTTTCAGTACTTGCCTTAGATAAGTGGTTCAGTAATTCCATAATTGCAGCAATGGCTGTGTTGAAGGTATTACGTCGACCAATATCGTCACTCACTTTGGTGATGGTTTTATGTAGTTCTCTACGCAATGTTTTTTGTGTTTGATTTAAGCTTAACTGACTTAAACCAACACTGTTATCAAAGCCTGTTTCGGTAAAGTCGTATACTAATTTCCATACACGTTTTAAGAAACGATGTGCACCTTCAACACCTGAATCAGACCATTCTAATGTTTGCTCTGGTGGAGAAGTAAACATAATGAATAATCGAACAGTATCAGCACCATATAAATCAATAACTTCTTGTGGGTTAATACCGTTATTTTTTGATTTAGACATTTTACTCATGCCAGCAGAAATAACCGGTTTTCCGTCTATTTTACTGATTGCTGATTCAACGCCACCTTTTTCATTACGGGTTACATTTACGTCTAAAGGCGCTATCCATTCTTGAGCACCATTGTCAGCTTCACGGTAGTAGGTTTCAGCAAGTACCATACCTTGACAAAGTAAGCTTTTGAAAGGTTCGTTTGAATTCACTAACCCTACGTCACGCAATAATTTGTGGAAAAAACGCGCATACAATAAATGTAAAATAGCGTGTTCAATACCACCAATGTATTGATCTACTGGTAACCAGTAATTCGCTTTTTCTGGATCAAGCATGCCGCTATCGTTATCTGGTGAACAGTAACGCGCGTAGTACCATGATGATTCCATAAAAGTATCAAAAGTATCTGTTTCTTTAAATGCTTCTTCACCATTGTAGGTTGTTTTCGCCCATTCAGGATCATCTTTAATTGGTGAGGTAACACCATTCATAACTACATCTTCAGGAAGCTTAACGGGTAGTTGGTCTTCAGGTACAGGAACAGACTCACCATTAGCTAAGTTAATCATTGGAATAGGTGTACCCCAATAACGTTGACGAGATACACCCCAGTCACGTAATCGGTAATTTACCTTGATTTGGCCTTTACCTTCAGTTGATAACTTATAAGCAATGGCTTTAAATGCTTTTTTGAAGTTTAAGCCGTCAAATTCACCAGAGTTAACTAATTTACCTTTTTCAGTAATAGCCGCTTTCGAAATATCTTCTTCGTCAGTGCCAGCAATGACTTGCTTAATAGCTAAACCATATTTTGTTGCAAATTCCCAGTCACGTTGATCGTGGCCTGGTACAGACATAACAGCACCTGAACCATAATCAATTAATACAAAGTTTGCCGCCCATACAGGTACTTCTTCACCACTTAATGGGTGAATTGCTTTTAAACCCGTGTCAACGCCTTTTTTCTCCATTGTCGCCATGCCAGCTTCAGATTTATCAGCCGATTTACATTCTTCAATAAACGCAGCAAGCTCTGCATTGTTTTTTGATGCTTCAAGAGAAAGCGGATGGTCTGCTGCTAGTGCAACATAGGTAACACCCATTAAGGTATCTGGGCGAGTCGTATAAATATCAAAACTTTCGTCAGAATTAGCCAGTTGAAAGGTCATTTCAACACCTTCACTTCGGCCAATCCAATTACGCTGCATGGTTTTAACTTGTTCTGGCCAGCCTTCAAGCTCGTCTAAGTCATTAATTAACTCTTCTGCGTAATCAGTAATTTTAATGAACCATTGAGGAATAAATTTTTTCTCAACAATGGCACCTGAACGCCAACCTCTACCGTCAATGACTTGCTCATTTGCCAATACGGTTTGATCAACAGGATCCCAGTTTACAGTTGCATTTTTCTTGTACACTAAGCCTTTTTCATAAAGTTTAGTGAAAAACCATTGTTCCCAACGGTAATATTCTTGAGAACAAGTTGCTAATTCACGATCCCAATCGTAACCAAAGCCTAATGATTTTAGTTGGTTACGCATGTAATCAATATTTTCGTAAGTCCACTTAGCTGGCGCAGAGTTATTTTTAATGGCAGCATTTTCTGCAGGTAAACCAAATGCATCCCAACCCATTGGTTGCATTACATTTTTACCTTGCATACGTTGGTAACGAGAAATTACATCCCCTAGGCTATAATTACGCACATGCCCCATATGTAAACGTCCACTTGGGTACGGGAACATTGATAGACAATAATATTTTTCTTTTGTTGCGTCTTCTACGGCTTTAAACGTTTTGTTTTTGATCCAGAAATCTTGAACTTCTTTTTCAATCGCTTGCGGGTTGTATATGGCTTCCATTAATGTTTCTCAAAGTTTTAATGTTTAGGCTGGCGTGCATAATGATTTATTGTTCAATAAATCACAGCGTTATACCAATAGTGGAAAAATAATCGCACGATAATACCTTATCCTAACAAGCAACAAAAGATTAACCGTTAACATTTACTGTAAATAGCACAGATAAAAATGCCGAACGACATTGCCTTTTTTAGTTCGCTAAGAGTACACTTGAAGTGTGTTTGATCTTTTCGCAATTATTTTTACTGCTTTCAATACACATTCTACTTTTTCAAGAGAGCTTTTTTCATGACCAAAACCCCTGTTTCATTAGCATTATCCGTAAACCACTTAAGCGCAAATTTATCTTCAACATTATTTGAAATTAACGAAAAAAATGAACAAGCACAGCAAGATTTTATTGGGCATGAACGTGCAAAAGAAGCGTTAGCGTTTGGTTTATCAATGAAGGCTAATGGCTTTAATGTTTTTGCAGTGGGTGAACATGGTACTGGCAGGCAAACATTAATTAAGCAAATGCTTAATGAAATGGCTACGCAAGAAGAAACACCTTATGAATGGTGTTATATCAATAACTTTGATGATAATCATGCCCCTTTTACTCTGCAGTTAAACCAAGGTGAAGGTAAGCATTTACTTACACGCTTGAATACATTTATAGATGAGTTAATGGGCCTATTTCCTGAAATATTTGATAACCCAGGTTATCAACGTCAGAAGGCTTCAATTGATCGTGAATTTAATGCGCAATACGATCAAGCGATTAGTTTGGTAGAACAAACTGCTTTGAAGAAAAATATCATTTTATTTGTTGAAAATGATGAAGTATGTTTTTCGCCGTATATTGATGGTAAACCTGTTAGCGACAAAGAATTTGTTAATGCGTCTGAAGAGCAACGAGTGGCATATGAGCTAGGCTTGGTTGAGTTGGAAGAGTTATTGTCAGAGCAATTACTTGAACTGCCTGCATGGAAACGTATTTCATCTACTAAAATGCGCCAGCTTAAAAACGAAACGGCAGAGCAAAGTATTCGCCCATTAATGAAAGAGCTAGAGCACGAATTTAGCAATAATATTGGCGTATTAAAATACTTAAACCAAGTAAAAGAAAACATTGTTGATGCAGTATTAGAGTTATTAGTTGATGAATCAACCGATACTCCTCGTGATGATAAAAGTGCGCGTAAATTAATGGTTGAACGATTCTTACCTAATTTACTGATTTCAAAAAAAGACAGTTTAGGCGCACCAGTTATTTATGAACAAAACCCAACATATCAAAACTTGTTCGGTTATGTTGATTTTGCAACATTTCAAGGAGGATCATACACCAGTTATCGACTTATTCGCCCTGGTGCATTACATAAAGCAAATGGTGGTTACCTATTATTAGACGCAGAGAAGTTACTGCAACAGCCTATGGTGTGGGCACAGCTTAAGTTAGCGTTGAAAACTCAACAAATAACCATTGAAAACCCATATGCTGAGCTTAGCCAGTTAAGTGGACAAAGCTTACAACCAGAAAAAATACCATTAAAACTAAAAGTAGTATTACTTGGCGATCCTGAAATTTATTATTCATTGCAAGAATATGATCAAGAATTTACAGAGCTGTTTCGGGTATTAGCTGATTTTGACAGACACTTATCGAATGACCAAGAAAGTTTAATTGCTTACAGTAATCTAATTCGACAACGTGCAAAGAAATTGAATTACCCAGAAATATCAGCGACAGCCATTGTAGAATTAATTTTATACGCCTTAAGGCGAGCAGAGCATCAACATAAAATTTCAGCGAATATTGTACAGGTTAATGACTTACTCGATGAAGCACATTATTTATGGCAAAAAGATAATCATCTGATTAGTGATGGTGTCATTGAAAATAATTCTATACAAGCGGAACACATATTAGCTGCTTTGTCAGCGAAAGAGCGAAGAACAGGCCGATTAAGTGAAACCTGGTTAAGCGAAATTAATGAACAACAATTACTGATTAGTACACAAGGTAAGCAAGTAGGTAAAGTGAATGGCTTAACTGTGCTCGAAATAGGTGATAGCGTATTTGGTACACCTGCACGAATTACAGCGACGGTATATGCGGGTTCAAGCGGAGTAACTGATATTGAACGAGAAGCTGAATTAGGTAAGGCTATTCATTCGAAAGGGGTAATGTTGTTAACCGGTTATTTAGGGCACAAATATGGGCAAAGCTTTCCAGTAAGCATTTCAGCAAATATTGCTATTGAACAGTCGTATGGGTATATCGACGGTGATAGTGCATCAATGGCTGAATTATGCGCGCTTATTTCTGCCATCATTAACGTACCTATTGATCAAGGTATTGCGATAACAGGCTCTATTAACCAACATGGCGAAGTACAGTCAATTGGTGGTGTAAATGAAAAAATTGAAGGTTTTTACCGTTTATGTAAAGGCGAGGGGTTAACAGGGCAGCAAGGTGTTATTATTCCTCGTACTAATGTGGTGAACCTTATGTTATCGCATGATGTGATTGATGCTGTTGAAGCGGGTAATTTTACTATTTATGCCGTAGATGACATTGATCAAGCACTAGGATTGTTAATGGGGGCAGATGCTGGCGTGATGAATAGTGTTGGTCGTTACCCAAGACGTTCAATTCATGGTTTAGTGTTAGAAAAGCTCTCTGTTTTTTCAGATATATTAAATGGCTCTGACGAATAAAGTTAAATACTTTAAAGAGCCTTTATTTTAAAGGCTCTACTGTTTATTTTTAAGCGCTATTTCTTGTATTACTTATTAAAGTGTGTATAATGCGCGCCTCAATCAAGGGTTGTGTGTTTAACAAAATATTAACATGGTGTTGTTTCAACACATTGTTATGGTTTTTTATGTTAAATAGTTTAAATAATAAAAATTTAAACAAAACTAAGGGTTTGATTGAATTCGAAGGGGTTTTCCCGCCAGATAAGACTACTGAATTGAGCGTTAACTTATTATAGTTAATTGGTCGCAGTTAAAAATTTAGTAAGTGCATGTGTTCTAGTCTTCACGGTGGTTTCCTCAAATTTATTGCAGGATTTACCTGCCGTGAGAAGATAAAAATTATGACTGATACTAACAATGCCGTTCCCGGCTTTGACGCTTTAGGCTTGCCTGAAGATTTATATACCGCTGTAAAATCATTAGGTTTTGACCAGCCAACACCAATTCAAGCTAAAACTATTCCTCCTTTATTAAGTGGTAGTGATGTTTTAGGTGAAGCTCAAACAGGTACTGGTAAAACAGCTGCTTTTGGCTTACCAGCATTAGCAAGCATTGATCCTAAATTACGTAAACCACAAGTAATGATTTTAGCGCCAACTCGTGAATTAGCTATTCAAGTTGCTGAAGCATTAGAGCAATTTGCTAAAAGCATGAAAGGTGTTAGCGTTGCTACACTTTATGGTGGCCAATCATACGGACCACAACTTTCTCAATTAGAGCGCGGTGCTCAAGTTGTTGTAGGTACGCCTGGCCGTTTAATGGATCACCTTCGTCGCAAAACATTAAAGCTTGAGAATGTAAATTTTTGTGCTTTAGATGAAGCTGATGAAATGCTTAACATGGGCTTCTTAGAAGACATTGAATGGATTTTAGAGCATTTACCTAAGCAATCTCAAATGGCGCTATTCTCAGCAACAATGCCTGATGCTATTCGTAAAGTTGCTAACCGTTTCTTAAAAGATCCAGAGCATATTAAAGTAGCTGCTGTTAAGCAAGTAAAAGCTAACATTACGCAACTTGCTTGGAAAGTAAGTGGTTTAAACAAGAAAACTGCTTTAGCACGTGTTGCTGAAGTTATTGAACATAAAGCAATGATCGTATTCGTTCGTACCCGTAACGATACGGTTGAAGTTGCTGAACATTTAGAAGGTCAAGGTTACGCGGCTGCTGCAATAAATGGTGACATGAACCAAGCACAGCGTGAACGTACTGTTGATCAGTTAAAGTCAGGTGCATTAACTATTTTAGTAGCAACTGATGTTGTTGCTCGTGGTTTAGATATTCCAAGCATTGACTTAGTTGTTAACTATGATTTACCTGATGATAACGAAGTGTATGTTCACCGTATTGGCCGTACAGGTCGTGCGGGTCGTGAAGGTACTGCAATTTCATTTATTCGTCCTCGCGAAATGTACCGTATTCGTCATTACGAACGTTTAACATCAAGTATTGTTAACTCGTTTGAATTACCAAATATTGAAGAACTTGGTAAAGCGCGTATTGCGAAAACTCAAACTGAGTTAGTTGATATTTTAGCTAAGCAAGAGTTATCAGCAATGATTGAAATCATTGAAGGTATAGCGGCTGATTCTGAAATGTCGATGACACATTTAGCAGCAGCTCTTTTATATAACAAACAGCTTAAGCAACCATTACAACCAAAAGAAGATCCTAAGCCTCGTCGTGAAGCAAATGATCGTGGTCGTAACGAACGTGGTAGTCGTGATCGCAATGATCGTGGTGGTCGTGATTCACGTAATAACCGTGGCGAAAGAGACAACAGAGAACGTGCTCCTCGTAAAGCTAGACCAGGTCGTACAGATGTTGATTGGCAAACATACCGCCTAGAAGTAGGTAAAGAGCATGGTGCTAAGCCAGGTGATATTGTGGGTGCAATTGCCAATGAAATTAAGTTAGATAGCAGCTACATTGGCCAAATTAACTTATGTGAACGTCATAGCTTTGTTCAGTTACCTAAAGGTATGCCTGATAAGTCATTTGCACAATTAAAACGTGTACGTGTTCGTCGTCAAGCATTAGAAATTTCTGTTTCAGATGGTGTTGTTCCTACTGAAAACCGTGGTCGCCGTTCAGAACGTTCTGAGCGTCCAAGAAAAAATAATTCATAGGCCTAAATATTACGTTGTTAGCTGATGCTTTTCATTAATAGACATCAGCTTTAATAAACTACAATGTGAATAAGCTTAAATAAAAAGAGGTGTTACTTTGAAAGTAACACCTCTTTTTTTATCTTCATTTCCATTTCATAGCTTAGGTATACACCTTAGGCATAATGATTCGATGAATAATGCATTAATTATTTGGCGGCTTTTTATCTATTGAAGTGTCACTAATTAACGTCATATCGTTGTAAACATTTTCATCTAATTGCTTTTCAGATTTACCGATAATCAGCGTTACCATACTATCGCCAGTTAAGTTAACGGCTGTACGTGTCATATCTAATAAACGGTCAACACCAATAATTAAACCAATGCCTTCTATTGGTAAACCTACTTGTGCTAATACTGTTGCTAACATAATTAAGCCAACGCCAGGTACACCTGCAGTGCCAATAGAGGCTAATGTGGCGGTTAATATTACTAAGAGAAAATCTGAAACAGTTAAGTCAATATTAAAAACTTGTGCAATAAATACCGTTGCAACACCTTGCATAATCGCGGTACCGTCCATATTAATGGTAGCCCCTAAAGGAACGGTGAATGAGGCGATAGAGTTATTTGCTCCCATTTTTTTCGTAACAGTATTTAGTGTGACAGGAATCGTTGCATTACTGCTAGCCGTAGAAAAGCCAAATAATGCGACATCTTTCATTTTTTTAAGAAATATTATCGGGTTAAGTCCAGTAAATAACTTTAATAAAATAGGGTAAACCACTAATGCATGAACAAGCAGTACAACCACAAGTAAGACAAAATAAACAAGTAAGTTGGCAACGGTTGACCAAGCAATACTATAAAATAATTTAGCTAATAAACAAAAAATACCGTAAGGGGCAAGGCTCATTAACAGGCTAACTAAACGTAATATTACAACGTTAAAGTCATTAAAAACCTGAGTTAGGCGTTCACCGGCTTCACCTGATAGTGCCATAGCAACGCCAAGTAACAATGCAAATACAATTATTTGCAGCATGTTACCTTCAGAAAAAGCATTAAATGGGTTTGTTGGAAAAATATCAATAATTACTTGAGTGAGTGGTGGTGCTTCTTTAGCCACAAAGTTAGCATCAGAGGTCATATTAACACCTGCACCAGGTTCAATCAGTAATGCGGCAATAATGGCCAAGGTAATTGCTATTGCCGTAGTAATTAAATATAGACCAATCGCTTTACCACCAATACGGCCAAGCTTTGTAGTATCTTTTAATGAGCACGTACCGCAAATAAGCGAAATAAACACCAGTGGCACAACAAGCATTTTTAAACTGGCAATAAATATTTGCCCACCTACTTCAAAAATACCACCAATAAATAGGTTATATAATGAAATATTAAAAAAATATAATGGAATGACAACATCGGTTTGATTAGGCATTAACCATTGAAAAAACACGCCACATAAAATGCCTAGGCCCATTGCTGCCATTATTTTTTTTGTTAAATTATTTTGTTCTACAGAAGCCATAACTTGTTTGAAATAGTGATTAACTATTACCTTTTATATATTAATGAGAAGTTTGTGTACTAGGGACTGTTGACCTTTCAGGGTTGATTTTTGTTCAAATTAAACGCTTTTTTAGTGCGGCACTTGTAATGTAATATAGTTATTCTATTTAAAGAACAAGTAACAAAGCTAAAAGTGCGTTTAAATGAATCGAAGACAACATTTATGATGATTTTCTACTGCGTTATCGCTTGTTTATGTAGAATAACTACACTTCATAAGCTCTGCCTTGTATAAAGTCATCATCAACTGCTGCAAAAACAACCTCGAAAGATAAATAGTCCCTAATTAGATTAACAGCAAATATATGAATAACCTACCCTGTATTAATTTTGTGATGAATTTTTTAAGTTATTTTTTATCAATGTTTTATGATGTTTTGCATATCACAAAGCCAACGCGTAGAATTCGCACTTATTATTTATTGCCATTACCAGTGAACATTTATGCCTGTAAACTTACCTGAAATTAACAATCAATTATTAACGCCTATTAAAGGTATACGTTTAGGCTGGGCACAAGCCGGTATTAAACAACCTGATCGAAAAGATTTACTGGTTGTTGAAATAGAAAAGGGCAGTTCAGTTGCAGGTGTTTTTACTCTCAATCGTTTTTGTGCAGCACCTGTTACCTTGTGTAAACAGCACTTGGCGCTGAATGAAAATATTCAAGCATTAGTCATTAATACGGGTAATGCGAATGCTGGCACGGGTGAGGTTGGGATGGCTGATACTGAGCAAACATGTGATGTACTTGCCAATATAATGAATATACCAAAATCAGCTATTTTACCTTTTTCAACAGGGGTGATTTTAGAGCATTTACCGATGGATAAACTACTTGCTGGCTTACCCTTTGCTGTAGAAAACTTGCGAGAAGATCATTGGGCTGATGCAGCGACTGCTATTATGACAACAGATGTAGCACCTAAAGCCTACTCAACCACATTAAATGCAGCAAAAGGTGAGGTCAATATTACTGGCATTTCAAAAGGTGCGGGTATGATTCATCCTAACATGGCAACAATGCTTGGGTATGTAGCCACTGATGCTAATATTGAGCAGTCGTTATTAACACAAATAACAAAAGAAATTGCAGATGTATCATTTAACTGTATTTCAGTAGATGGTGACACTTCTACCAATGATTCATTCATTGTTATTGCTACAGGTAAAGGTAATAGTGCAGCTATTACATCAAATACTGATGATGGCTTTAATGAAATATATCAAGCCTTAGTTGAAGCGGCTCAATATCTGGCTAAAGCTATTGTACGTGATGGTGAAGGTGCTACTAAATTTATTACAGTGAATGTAGAAGGTGCATTATCAACAGAAGAAGCAAAAGCCGTAGGTTTTGCTATTGCCAAAAGCCCATTGGTGAAAACAGCGATGTTTGCTTGTGATCCTAACTTAGGTCGAGTGTTAGCCGCTATTGGTTATGCGGCTAGAGAATGTGATTCATTGATGAACTTAGATACCACTTTGCTTAGCCTGTATTTTGGTGATGTACTGGTTGCCGAAAAAGGTGGTAGAGCAGAAAATTATCTAGAAGAAAATGGTCAAAAAATTATGGACGCTGCTGAAATTGATATTACAGTAAAGCTAAATCGTGGTGAGATGAATACCACTATTTGGACGTGTGATTTTAGCTATGATTACGTACGTATTAATGCTGAATATCGAACATAATTAATTTTTCTGAATCAATGGCTTTATTACTTTTGATTAAACTTAAACTATTTCATCATTAACTGCACTTACACACCTGAAGCTCGCCATATAATACTCACCATATAATGTAAGTATGCTTATATTATATGGTGAGCTATTTCACTTACACTTTGTTTTACTTTTTATTCATTACCTTAAGATTACAGCTTTGGGCTGTGTTTTCGATAACCAGCTTTAAATCATTGAACTAAAAAAACACTTACTTCGTATTGAATATGAATAGCGTGTACATTTTAAAAGCTAATGGTTTCTATTTGAGCAATATTCATAACGCTCATACTCAGCAGGGTCAATATGAAGATATATAATGCTCTTAGCTTTAACGTCATTTGGCTCACAAGTGTATTTTATGGCAATGCGCTTATTTTTGTGTCTATTTTTTTGTTGTTAGTACATTTTTTGTTGGTCGATAATCTTCAATATGAATTTAGAACAGTAGGTGTTATTGCAACATGTGGTATAGCGGTTGATAGTTTATTAACCTTATTTGGTGTGTATAGTTTTGATGTATCTCAAGTCAGTTTCTTAGGCTTGCCTTTATGGTTGATTGTTTTGTGGCTTGGTTTCTCAGTAACAATTAACCATAGTTTCAGTTTTGTGAGTAAATCACTTTTATTCCAATTGATTATGGGCTTTATTTTATTGCCGTTAAATTACTTTTATGGTTATAAATTAAATGCCGTTAATTTCAATTACTCAGTTATTCATACGTTGTCGATTCTTGCAATAGTATGGGGTGTTTCGGTACCTCTTCTGTTTCATTATGTGCACATAGTACAAAAAAAGTTGACTTTAAAGAGTTTAAATAATGAATAGTAAAAAGGTTTCGTTGATAAGGTATTTTATATCATTGTTTTATAAAAGAATAAAAAATGTGCCTGTTTATTTTTATCTCATTAAAGAGATAGTTTTTTGTTTTATTTTATTAATAGCATTTACTAGTTCAGCTAAAGAAAATATTAATAGTTTCATTAATGATAATGAGGCTATTAATCATAAACACAGTATTGAAATTAATAATACTATAGTCTCTAGTGATGACATATTGAAAAGTATGAAAGAAGTAGGGCAAGCTAAATTAACCAAATTTTTCTTTGATATTTATCAAAGTCGCCTACTTACTCACTCAGGAAAGTATGGCATCAATCTGGCTAATACTAATTTAGAAGACCAAAAAATAACTCAATATAATACTACCTCAAAAAAAGCGCATCACGAGATAACTAACTTACCTATAGCGTTCGAAATTACTTATTTAAGAAACATTCGACGTGAATATTTGGTGAACGAAACGATTAAACAATGGCAGCATTTAACTTTTATTGAAAGTAGCTATGCATCGTATATTCAAATACTTTCTGATTTATGGCCTGATATTAAAAAAGGCGACAAATTACTGCTTTATATTTCGGATCATTCAAGCGTATTTTATTTGAATAATGAATACCTTGGTGAAATTAACGATAGTCATTTTGGTTCGTTATTCTTAAGTATTTGGTTATCACCTAACACGACAGAGCCTAAATTAAGAAAACAGCTATTAAATTTATAAATAACCTTATTCGACAGTATTGTCATCATTATATTTAAGGTGTTAACTATGACGAAAAGTTTTTCATTATTATCAGTAAAAATATTATTAATCAGCTTAAGTACATTGTTATTAACCAATTGCAGTGTAGAGCAATCAGTTTATAAAAGTACTACACCTACATTTGATTTAAAAACATATTTTAGTGGGCCAGTCACAGCTTGGGGTTATATTAAAGATTATAAGAACCAAGTTAATCGACGCTTTTGTGTCGAATTAGAAGGAACTTGGCAGGCAGAAGGTAATGGACACATTGGTTTATTAGCTGAGAAGTTTTATTTCGACGATGGTGAAATCACATACCGAAACTGGCAACTAACACAATTAAGTAATGGTGAATATGTCGGTAGTGCAGAAGACGTTGTTGGTGTTGCTAAAGGTCATGCTGAAGGACTTAGTTTTAGGTGGCAATATACATTAGCCTTAACTGTTGATGATGAAAGTTATGAGCTTAAACTTGATGATTGGTTGTATCAAATGGATGAATACCGGGTATTTAACCAAACAGATTTAAAAAAATTTGGTGTTACCGTAGCAACACTTAATATATTTTTCGATAAACAAGTACCAATTAAACGTTGTGAATCGTAATTTTTTTTATTAATTAATTTATGTATAGATGAAGAAAAATCAGTAGAAAAAGAAATTGTCGATAGGTATTGTTAACAAGGCTGATTATAATAAAAGTGTCAATTTTTATTATATTACTTTAAATACTGGAGGCTATATTCTAATGATTAATTCAACATTACCATTAATCGATTTACATCGACATTTAGATGGAAATATAAGAGCAACAACAATATGGGAACTAGCACAAAAAAATAATATCACTTTACCAACAACACGTTTTGAACAATTTATTCCTCACGTTCAAATTATCGACAGTGAACCCGATTTGCTCGCTTTTTTAAAAAAACTTGATTGGGGTGTTAATGTTCTATCAAGTCTTGATGACTGTAAGCGAATTGCTTTTGAAAACGTAGAAGATGTTTTTAATGCAGGCATTCATTATGCTGAGTTAAGGTTTTCACCGTATTATATGTCAATGTCGTATCAGCTTCCTATTGAAGATGTTGTTGCAGCGGTTATTGATGGTGTAAAGCAAGGAATGAAACAATACCCTGTTCAAATTAAATTGATTGGTATTTTAAGTCGTACTTTTGGTGTTGAAAAGTGCCAACAAGAGTTAAGTGCTTTATTAGCACATAAGCATGAATTAATTGGCATTGATTTAGCGGGTGATGAATATAATTACCCTGGTGAATTATTTACAAATCACTTTACACAAGTAGCGGATGCTGGCTTACATGTTACAGTACATGCTGGTGAAGCCGCAGGTCCTGTTAGCGTATGGCAAGCAATTCACGAATTAAAAGCCGAACGAATTGGTCATGGTGTTAAAAGCTATGAAGATGAAAGTCTACTCGAATATATGCAAAAAAATAAAATTGCAATTGAATCGTGCTTAACGTCAAACTTTCAAACGGGCACAATAAGTGATTTGAGCCAACACCCCATTAAAACGTTTTTAAAGCATGGGCTTTTAGTGTGTTTGAATACAGATGATCCAGCAGTACAAGGAATTGAATTGAAAGGTGAGTTTACTTTAGCAGAAACAGTATTAGGTTTTACTAATGAAGAAATTACTCAATTACAAAAAAATGCGATTGAAATGGCTTTTATGTCTAACAGTGAACGAAAAGCTTTACTTGAAAAGGTAGCAAGTAATAATAGTTAGTATGGCGGCATATTTAATTTTTAGTTTCAATTTCACTTTTTAGTATCGGTAACATCAGTAAAAAATCCTTGATAGCAGATTGACTCATAAGCTGGCTAGAAACTTACTGAATTATTAACAACCTTTCTCGTATTCCATTTATCCAAATATGTCTAAACCTTTTCAATATACATGATTTAAATAGGGTTTAATTTTTATTCTATTGAGTAATATTTCTATCTTAGGTTTAAGTACTCACTTTATCGTATTTAACCAGAGCCTAGTTATTTACATAACAATATACTTTTTATATTAAATTTTTTAACGCAATAAAAAAGCTAATGAGAAAACTCATTAGCTTCAAATTACTAATATTTATTTGATTAATTTAGAAGAAAGCGACCTTAAACTCAGCACCAATAAAGCGCTCTTCATTTACTATTGCGGTATTGTTACTAAAGTCTACTCCACCAATAGCTTGTTGTTCATCGGTAAGATTACGAACAAATAAAGCAACCTCATACTCTTTATCATTTGTTTCCCACGTATAACCGGTACGAATTCCGCCTTCAAGTAGCGATTTACCTGTGAATTCTTCAGACTCATACAAGAAAAAGTTTATTCGGCTACGATAAGACCAATCTGTATAAGCATAGAACTCACCATTACCTAATTCTTTACTATATCGGGCAGTAAACGCATAAATAAACTCAGGTGCATGAGGTAAGCTATTACCATCAATTAGGGCAAATTGATTGCCGTCAGGATCGGTAAATACGGGATCAGTAACAGTACATTGACTACAAACAGGAACAGATAAATTATCATCTTTAATTTTTGTTTTATTATAGCTAGCACTTGCCGTTACTAGCCAATGATCACTTAATATGAATTCAGAGTTTATTTCAGCACCATAACCTTGGGTTTGATCGGCATTTAATAAACGCGCAGTATTACCTGTGTTACCACCAACAGAAGTTAATTGTTGGTCATCAAGTTCATAGTAAAATACCGAAGCATTTAAGCGCCCAGCACCTTCTAAAATATCTGCTTTAATACCTGTTTCATATGAAATGATTGTTTCAGAGTCAGCAACAGAAATACCTTCGTCAAAAGCAAATAGAGAACGCCCCTGAATACTTGGAGCTCTGAATGTATCAGCAATTCGAGCATAAATTTTTGTATCGTCATTTAGCTTGTGTAAAACGCTAATGTCCCAACTAACATGTGTATCACTTGGGTTAACCGAGCCAGAAGCGTCATCAGGAAAACCAAGAAATGCTAGTGGTGTTTGTGTTCTTACATTTTGATATTCTTTATCATCATCTGAATAACGTAGGCCTAAGGTGACTGACGTTGCATCAGAAATATCGTAATCAAATGAACCAAATACAGCCCATGCCGTAGTTTCTTGTTGCTGTTCCACGAAACCAGTTTGAGCGCCATTACCGAATATAGGGTCATAAGCAAAACTTTCAATTGTTAAATCTTCATAGAAATAGAATGCACCTATTTGAAAGTTAAACTTTTCAGTAAAATTTGAACTTAAACGTACTTCTTGTGTTATTTGCTCATGATCAGGAATAGCGTCTGCGGTTTCTGAATCTAACGAAATAATACCGGGGCCAGAAACTTCAGAAAAAACACTACCAAAACCACCATCTACGTCTGCTCGAGAGAATAGCTCTGCACTTTCATAACCCGTAATCGATGTGAGTGTGTATTGACCAAAATCATATTCAAGTTTTAAACTAGCGCCTTCAGTTTCTACTTGTTGTGTAGCACGAGAAGCTGAATCTTGTTGAACAGTGTCACGTTCAAAACCGCTGACTAATTCATTACTTCCTGCTTTAAAAGCGTTTGCATAAAAAGCAATTGGCTTACCGTCTAAATCACGAATATGGTAGTTGAATAAAGCTGAAAAGTTATCATCTTCGTATAAAAGTTGTATTTTGGCAGCTTTATCAGTGTAACCACCTAATACGTTGTTTTGTTCGAAACCAGGAGCAATATTGTCAATATAGTTTTTACGATGTTGATGTAATAAAGAAACTCGTGCTGATAATTTATCTGTTAACCCACCCCCAACAGCGGCCCTTAAATCTGAAGTGTTTTTACTTCCGTATGAAGTAGATATATACCCTTCAAATTCTTGAGATGGTTTAACAGAATCAAATTTAATTAGCCCTGCAGGAGTATTTCTACCAAATAAAGTGCCTTGTGGGCCCCCTAAAACTTCAACACGTTCCACATCAAATATCGGAAAACCTTTTAAAATAGGATTTTCTTGTACAACATCATCAACAACTAGAGATACCGGTTGAGAAGCATTCAAATCAAAATCAGAATTACCTAAACCCCTCATATAAAATCGAGGAAATGTTCTTCCAAATGATGACTCTACGGTTAAACTTGGTACGCGAGCATTAAGAAAACGTATATCTACCGCTGCTGAACTTAGTACTTCTAAATTGTCATCTTGTATTGCTGAAACAGCAACAGGTACTTCTTGAACATTTTCAACACGTTTACGCGCTTTTACTTCAACGACTTCTAATACGGGTTTTGATACTTTAGTTGATTCTTCCGCGTAAGTTGAATGTGCTGTGACTAGTGTACTTGTAGCACATACAAATTGAATGCAAATAGCTAAAGGGCTTTGTTTAAATTTACGCATTAATAATCTCCGCTTGATCTTATATTGACTTGTATTTCATGTGTTTATTGTTAATTATTTAATATTTTACGTATTATGTTTTTTATGTTGACTTGTCGGTCAAGTTTAATAATCATCATATAGTTAATATTAGTCAAATGAATAAATTTAACCTGTTTAATGTCGAAATAGCATAGTCGCTTGTTTCTAAACAGCCTTTCAGATATTTGTTTTTGTGTGGAGAAGTTCGTTATATAGGTATTAATGAATAATGAAGCTAGTTAAATTAATTAATAAGTTAATAAATTAATTAATAAGTTAATAAATTAATTACAACGTTAAACCATCAATTTTTTGCTAGTAGCATTTTTACTGTATTAACTAATCTATTAAAAGGTTGTTTAATGCATCAGATAATGTGTTGTATTTGAATTTGAAGTTTTCTTTAATTAATTTTTCAGGGTAAACATTTTGACCATAAAGTAGTAAATCAGACATTTCGCCTAGTAATGTTTTAAGTATGAATGCTGGTATAGGAAAAAGGCAAGGGCGATGAATTGTTTTGCTGAGAGTTTTGGTAAACGTATCATTGTTGACAGCATTAGGCGACGTTATATTGTATACCCCTTCGCTGTTTGTATTATCAATCAAATACATAATGGCATTCACCATATCCGTAATATGAATCCAAGACATATATTGCTTTCCATTTGCAACTTTGCCCCCTAAGCCTAGTTTAAATGGTAATAACATTTTTTTTAAGGCACCGTGATTTTTATCTAAAACAATACCTGTTCTTAAAATACAAACCCGTGTGTACTTTTTAGAAGTTAATGCTAGATGCTCCCATTTATTGCATATCTCATGGGTAAATTCATTGTGTACTGTATGAGTGTTTTCAGTGACTTTTTCACTGTTTTGTCTGCCATAATAGCCGATAGCGCTGCCTGATATAAAACAACTCGGAGGTGAATCTGCCATTTTAATTTTCTTGGTTAGTTTCTGAGTTAGCTCCCAACGGCTTTGGCAAATCTGGTGTTTCTGTTCTTTGGACCACCTTTTTTCAGCAATATTTTCACCCGCCAAATTTATCACAACATCAAGCGTGTTGAAGTCAATTTCATTGAGTGAATTAATCAACGATATGTTGTCAGATAATACGTGTCTAGCTTTTTGTTTATTGCGTGTTAAAACAACTAAGTTATGATTTTTTTCATGCAGTTGCTTCACTAAATTTTGACCAATAAGCCCTGTACCGCCAGTGATTAAAATATACATGGTTTTTTACCTACTTATTTATTATTTATAGTCATTATAAAATCAAACTGCACCACTAATCTTTTACGTTTTATGATTTAACAAGGATCATTCTAAAATTAGCTTTTATTTGTAGCTGTTGATCTTTTGCGCATGCTTTTATAATAGCTTATATAAATTAAAGTTGGCTTTAATACATGGTCTGTAAATTGCTTTTATCATTGTAGTGTCAATATTTTTTCACGATAAAAGTGGTTTTAAATGCAGTTAGTTGCCCAGTTAAAAAATTTAAATTCAAATAAAAGTAAATACTTATCTGGATTAGGTACGCCAATATTAGTTATGGCAGCATTAGGCATGGTTATTTTACCAATGCCTGCTTTTCTTCTCGATATTTTGTTTTCTTTTAATATAGCGCTTGCGTTAATTATTCTTCTCATTACCGTTTATACGCTAAAACCACTAGAGTTTGGTTCATTTCCAGCCGTCTTGTTGATTGCGACTATTTTAAGGTTAGCACTTAATGTGGCAAGTACTCGGGTTGTGCTACTGGAAGGTCATGAAGGCCCTGATGCTGCTGGCGCAGTCATTCAAGCATTTGGTTCTGTTGTTATTGGGGGTAACTATGCCGTTGGTTTGGTAGTATTTTCAATATTAATTATTATTAATTTTGTAGTAGTTACAAAGGGTGCAGGCCGTATTTCAGAAGTAACAGCACGATTTACCCTTGATGCTATGCCCGGTAAGCAAATGGCGATAGATGCAGATTTAAATGCTGGCTTTATCACACCTGACGAAGCAAGAGCCCGCCGTCAAGAAGTTACCAGTGAAGCTGATTTTTACGGCTCGATGGATGGTGCGAGTAAGTTTGTAAAAGGTGACGCCATTGCTGGTATTTTAATTTTATTTATTAATATCATCGGTGGCTTCATTATTGGTATGGTTCAGCATGATTTATCATTTGATCAAGCAATTGAAATTTATACGTTATTAACTATTGGTGATGGTTTAGTTGCACAAATTCCGGGGCTTTTGTTATCAGTAGCAACAGCAATTGCAGTGACGCGTCAAAATACTGCCCAAGACATGGGAGAACAGCTAACTAGTCAATTAGGTCAAGAGCGTTCTTTGTATATCGCAGCTGGAGTTATGTTTACTATGGGTGTTATTCCAGGTATGCCACATTTAGCATTTATTAGCTTTGGTATTTTGATTGCGGCTCTTGCGTACTTTGGTGAGAAACATAAAAAAACCAAAGCAAAAGATATGGAAGCTAAAGAACAAAAAGATAAAGTTGAAACAAAACAGAAAAAAGAAGAAGTTAAAGATTTAGATTGGGACGATGTTAATCATGTTGATATTGTTGGGTTAGAAATTGGTTATCGTTTAATTCCATTAGTTGATAAGTCTCAGGGTGGAGAATTGTTAACACGTATCAAAGGTGTAAGAAAAAAACTATCACAAGAGTTTGGCTTTCTAGTGCCGGCTGTTCATATTCGCGATAATTTAGATTTAGAACCCAATCATTATCAAATATCAGTGATGGGTGTTGTGGTGGGTGAATCTGATATTCGCCATGATCAAGAATTGGCGATTAACCCAGGAGAGGTCTTTGGTAAGCTAGATGGTATTGAAACTAAAGACCCTGCTTTTGGTTTAGATGCTGTATGGATTAATGCTAATCAGCGAGATACAGCTCAATCGCTTGGTTATACTGTTGTTGATTCAGCAACAGTATTAGCGACACATTTAAGTCAAATATTAACAAATAATGCAGCGCAGTTATTAGGTCATGAAGAAGTACAAAACTTATTAGATATTCTTGCGAAAAGTTACCCTAAATTAGTAGAGGGCTTAGTACCTGATATTTTAACGTTAGGGAATGTGGTTAAAGTATTGCAAAACTTAATGAATGAAGGCGTTGCTGTGCGTGATATGCGTAGTATTATTCAAACATTAGTTGAATATGGAACTAAGAGCCAAGATCCAGATGTATTAACTGCTGCAGTACGAATTACACTACGAAAATTCATTGTTCAAGACCTTGTCGGTTCTGAAATAGAAGTACCTGTCATAACTTTGGCTCCAGAGCTGGAACAGATGTTGCATCAGTCAATGCAAATGGCTGGTGATGATGGCGCAGGAATAGAACCAGGCTTAGCAGAACGCTTGCAGAAATCTCTTAATGAGGGAGCTCAGCAACAAGAAATGTCAGGTGATACACCAATATTATTAACTTCTGGCATGTTAAGAACGGTACTAGCTAAGTTTGTTAAATATACTATTCCAGGTTTAAGAGTTATTTCGTACCAAGAAATACCTGATGACAAACAAATTAAAATTGTCAGTTCTATCGGCCAATAAAACAGATAACTAATGGTATTTTATTTAGTTAAGTAATAGCTGGATACATAAGGGGTCAACAATGAAAATTAAACGTTTTGTTGCAAGAGATATGCGTAGTGCTTTAGAGCAAATAAAATTAGAGCTAGGTCCTGATGCCGTTATTATGTCAAATAAAAAAATACCAGAAGGTGTTGAGTTAATGGCTGCGATAGATAACCAAAAATCAGAAACACCATTACAAAACCAAGCACAACAACCAAGTGATGATTTAGCTCAAGACAAGGTGACTTTGCAATCTTCTCAAAGAATAGAACCTAGTTTTCATCAACAAAAAGTTGAGCCTAATAGTATCTCTAAAACTATACAAGATAATATGAGAACAGAAACTGCTGCTCCTGCTGATAGCTTATCTGCTTTATTAAATAGACAAGTTCAATATAGTGAATCAGCGTCAGTCGAATCAGGTGGCATCAGTCAAAATAACGTTCAGGAGCTACCACTTGAACAGCAATTTAAGAATTTTACAGATAGATTAGAATCAAGCCAAAACATACAGCAGCACAGTGAACAAACAGCAGAGCACCCTCAATCTGTACTTGAGAACTTTGCTAATGTAAATGATGCTACTGGTTTCGAACAACCACAAATAAATAATCAGGTGACAGAATCAGCTGAAATTGAACATATGCGTAATGAGATGGCTTCTATTCGTGAACTTCTAGAACATCAAGTCGCAGGCTTGTTATGGCAGGATATGGCTCAGAAACATCCTAATAGAGCAATGATCATAGAACGTTTACAAAATATGGGCATATCAAAACAACTATCAGAACAGTTAGCTGGGTATGCCTCTGCAAATGTCAATGATAAAGCTGCTTGGCAGCAAGTAATAGATGTATTAACGCAACAGTTAAATACAACTAATAATGACATTATTCGACATGGTGGAGTTGTTTCGCTTGTTGGTCCAACAGGTGTTGGAAAAACTACTACAATAGCGAAGTTAGCTGCACGCTTTGCTCAAACTCATGGCGCTGATAGTGTTGCGTTAATTTCAACAGATACGTACCGTATAGCAGGTTTTGAACAATTAACTACTTACGCTAGAATTATTGGTTGTCAGGTTAAGTTAGCCAAAGATCACAATGAGTTAGATGATCTTATTCAAAGCTTTTCAGGTAAAAAACTTGTACTAATTGATACTGCAGGTATGGGGCAACGAGATATGCGATTGTCACAATATTTAACAAGTTTAATTTCTAATGCGCGCGTTCGTATTCGTAATTATTTAGTACTGTCTGCCAATACTCAAGCACGTGTAATGCAAGAAAATGTTGAACGCTTTAAGAAAATTCCATTATCAGGTGCTATATTTACTAAACTTGACGAAAGTTTAAGTTTTGGTGAATTAATTTCGACCTCAATTGAGAACGCTTTACCTATTGGTTATTTAACCGATGGTCAACGTGTTCCAGAAGACATTAAAGTTGCAAATGCTGAAAAGTTAGTTACGCTTGCAGATAAAATGGCAACTAAATATGTTAAAGAACATAGCACATTATCAAATCCTGTAGTAATGTCTGGTAATGCGTGCGCATAATAAATTATTAAGAATAACAAAGAAGTATATAGATGATTGATCAAGCGAGTGGCTTAAGAAATATGAAAGGTTTACAAAAAGTTAAAGTCATAGCTGTTTCTGGAGGCAAGGGTGGTGTAGGTAAAACTAACGTTTCACTTAACACGGCTATTTCGTTAGCACAAATTGGTAAGCGCGTATTAGTGCTAGATGCTGATTTAGGGTTAGCGAATGTTGATGTAATGCTTGGACTTCGAGTTCAGCGTAATTTATCACATGTACTTTCCGGTGAGTGTGAAATTGATGACATTATTATTAAAGGGCCTGCTGGTGTAAATATTATACCTGCTACATCAGGTACTCAATCTATGGTGGATTTAACACCTTCAGAGCATGCAGGGTTAATACGTGCTTTCAGTGATATGCAAACTCAGTTTGATGTCTTGATTGTAGATACTGCTGCTGGTATTTCTGACATGGTGCTCAGTTTTACCCGCGCAGCCCAAGATGTGATGTTAGTTGTTTGTGATGAACCTACCTCGATCACTGATTGTTATGCACTAATGAAGTTGCTTAGTCGTGAGCATAATGTATTTAAATTTAAAGTGGTTGCTAATATGGTTAGAAGCCCGAGGGAAGGCCAGCAGTTATTTGAAAAGTTAACTAAAGTAACCGATAGGTTTTTAGATGTTGCATTAGAATTTGTTGCAGTAATTCCTTTTGACGAAAATGTTAGGAAATCTGTACGGAAACAAAAAGTGATTGTTGAAGCGTTTCCTGCGTCTCCTGCGTCGAAAGCATTCAAGAGCTTAGCATTAAAAATTTTAGAGTGGCCTGTACCTCATAATCCCTCAGGCCATTTAGAGTTTTTCATTGAAAAATTACTTGAAAAATAAATTATAACGGAGCTTATGTAGTGAAGGCTAATGCTTATAATACCTACCAAGATAAAACAAGAGTGCTTGAAGAGCATACTGTTTTAGTTAAGCGCATTGCTTATCATTTACTAGCTAGACTTCCTGCTAGTGTACAGGTTGATGACCTTATTCAGGCCGGTATGATAGGTTTATTAGAAGCGTCAAATAATTTTGATTCAAGTAAAGGAGCCAGCTTCGAAACCTTCGCTGGTATTCGTATTCGTGGCTCTATGCTTGATGAAATTAGACGAGGAGATTGGACTCCTCGTTCTGTTCATAAGAACAGCAGAATGGTCTCTGATGCCATTAAAACATTAGAGTCAGAACTAGGCCGAGATGTTTCTGATATAGAAGTTGCTGAAAAACTTGATATTTCGCTAAATCAGTACCATCATATTCTTAACGAAGTCAGTACAGGTAAAATTTTAGGTATAGATGACTTAGGCGTTTCTGAAGATGTTTTACAGATTGATGATGGCGAATCTTTTAATAGTCCTTATCAAAATATTGAAAAACAAATCTTTAAAAAAGCATTAGCTAACTGTATTTCAACTTTACCTGAACGTGAAGCGTTAGTGTTGTCATTGTATTATGACGAAGAGTTAAATTTAAAAGAGATTGGTAGTGTTCTTGATGTAAGTGAGTCAAGAGTGAGTCAAATTCATAGTCAAGCAATGCATCGTTTAAAATCAAGAATGGAAACTTGGCAAAGTTAGACTATATTAATATATTGATAAAATAGATAAATCCTGGAGGATGCCCTTGGATACAAACATGAAAGTACTTGTTGTAGACGATTTTTCAACAATGAGACGTATAATCAAGAATTTACTACGTGACTTAGGATTTACTAATATCCAAGAAGCTGATGATGGAAGTACTGCATTGCCGATGTTGCAAGGTGGTGATTTTGAATTTGTAGTTACTGACTGGAATATGCCTGGTATGCAAGGTATAGACTTACTAAAAGCTATTCGCGCTGATGATAGTTTAAAGCATTTACCCGTTTTAATGGTAACCGCTGAAGCTAAGAAAGAACAAATTGTAATGGCTGCTCAGGCTGGCGTTAATGGTTATATTGTTAAGCCTTTTACTGCAGGTACATTAAAAGCAAAGCTTGATAAAATATTTGAGCGTTTAGCTTAGTTTTTTCAATTTGATCAAAGTCAGAACAAGGAACGCTTAATGAGTGTTGATACAGCCCATGTTTCATTAGAACAAGCAAAACAGCTAGTTGAATATTTAGAGAATGATCAACAAGAAAAAGCTGACGAATTAGTTGCTGAACTACAAAACCCCAAAAATACTGAGTTATTTGCAGAAATAGGTAAGTTAACTCGTCAATTACATGACTCAATGAATAACTTTAACCTTGATTCTCGTATTGAAGGAATTGCTAATGCTGATATTCCTGACGCGAAAGAACGTTTAAATTATGTTATTGAACGCACTGAAAATGCAGCCAACAAAACGATGGACGCAGTAGAGTCTATCTTTCCAAGTCTGGATAACATTCAAGCGAAAATTGATAAAGTAATGCCTCAGTGGAAGTTGTTAATGAGCAATGAAATTGACTTTCCTGGTTTTAAGGAATTGTGTCATGAAATTGATGAGCTTTTAACTACAACTAAAACAGAAAGTACTCAAATGCATCGTTTAATGACTGATGTGTTGATGGCACAAGACTTCCAAGATTTGACAGGTCAAGTGATTAGAAAAGTTATTGATCTTGTTATTGAGGTTGAAGACAGCTTAATACATATGTTGACTGTTTTTGGATTAAATCAAACCAGTGATAATGACAAAAATTACGCCCCTAAGGTAGGTGAAAACTTAGTTGAAGGGCCAATTATTGATACAGAGCGAGATGATGTTGTTGCAGATCAAGACGATGTTGACGATTTGCTTTCAAGCTTAGGTTTTTAATAAAGGATTACAGTGTATGTCTTACGAAGCAGATGAAGAAATTCTTCAGGATTTTTTAATTGAAGCGGGTGAAATTTTAGAAACGTTATCAGAGCAACTTGTTGAGCTTGAAAATAATCCTGATGATTCAGATTTATTGAATGCTATCTTCCGTGGTTTTCATACCGTGAAAGGTGGTGCAGGTTTTCTTTCATTAAATAACTTAGTTGATGTGTGTCACGGAGCAGAAAATATCTTTGATATTTTACGTACCAATCAACGTTCAGTAAATGCTGAATTAATGGATGTGATATTACAAGCACTTGATACTATTAATGAAATGTTTGCTTTAGTACAGAATCGTGAAGAAACTGAACCTGCTGCCCCTGCTTTATTACAAGAGCTACATCGTCTAAGCATACCAGAATCACAAGAAGAACAGGCGCCTACACAGGAGTCTAAACCTACTGCCGTCGAAGTAACTGATAGTTCAGATGAAATGTCTGAAAATGATTTTGATGCTTTATTGGATGAGTTACATGGTAGTAAAACACCTGAAACCAATCCTACTCCAACACCTGCTGCTGCAAGCAATTCACATGATATTTCGGATGATGAGTTTGAATCATTGTTGGATGAACTTCACGGACAAGGTGCTTTTTCTAACGATGTTAGTCAACCCAAAGTTGAAACACCAGTGTTTAGCACATCTGATGAAATGAATGATGCTGAATTTGAAGCTCTACTTGATGAAATTCATGGAACAGGAAAGTCACCTGTTGCTGCTGTACCTGCACCTGCAGTTACATCTGCACCTGCACCTGCAGTTAATACACCTAAAGAAAAACCAATAACACCACCAAAGGCGGTTAATAAGCCAGCTGTTAAGGCTAGTCCTGCTCCTAAAGCTAAGCCTGCGGGTAAAGCTGGAGGTAATAAACCTGCTGCTCCTCAAGCAGAAACAACAGTACGAGTAGATACTGCTCGTCTTGATCAAATTATGAATATGGTGGGTGAATTAGTACTCGTACGTAACCGTTTGACCAGTCTTGGAGCGACAAAAGATGATGAAAATCTTACTAAAGCAGTTTCAAACCTTGATGCTGTAACTACAGATCTTCAGGGTGCGGTTATGAAAACGCGTATGCAACCCATTAAGAAAGTGTTTGGCCGCTTTCCGCGTGTTGTTAGAGATTTAGCGCGAAGTTTAAATAAAGAAATTAAGTTAATACTTGAAGGTGAAGAGACTGATTTAGATAAAAACCTAGTTGAAGCTTTAGCGGATCCATTGGTGCATTTAGTTAGAAACTCAGTTGACCACGGTATTGAAGAGCCTGATAAACGTGAAAGTCAAGGTAAACCCCGTGAAGGTAAAGTTATTTTATCTGCTTCGCAAGAAGGTGATCATATTTTGTTAACCATTACAGATGATGGTGCAGGTATGAATGCTGATAAGCTAAAAGAAATAGCGATTGAACGCGGCGTGTTAGATGACGAATCAGCTGCAAGAATGACAGATAAAGAAGCATATAGTTTAATATTTGCTCCTGGTTTTTCAACGAAAACTGAGATATCAGAAGTGTCTGGCCGTGGTGTTGGGATGGATGTTGTAAAAACTAAAATCACTCAATTAAATGGTACAGTTAATATAGACTCTGAGCTAGGCAAGGGCACTGTTTTAGAAATAAAAGTACCACTAACTTTAGCTATTTTACCAACACTTATGGTTGTTGTTGGTAAACAAAGCTTTGCATTACCGTTGGCTGGTGTGAATGAAATTTTCCATTTAGATTTAACAAAAACCAATACAGTTGATGGCCAATTAACAATCGTTGTTAGAGACAAAGCTATTCCACTATTCTTTTTAGATGAATGGTTAGTAAGAGGCTACAAAGAAAAACCAAGAGATAAAGGCCACGTTGTTATTGTGCAATTAGGTTCTCAGCAAGTTGCATTTGTTGTTGATAGTTTAGTTGGACAAGAAGAAGTAGTTATTAAGCCGCTTGATAGTTTATTGCAAGGTACTCCTGGAATGGCAGGAGCAACAATTACAAGTGATGGTGGTATAGCATTGATTTTAGATGTTGCTAATATGTTAAAATATTACTCAAAAAAAACAGCATATAACAAAAAAATAAGATAACAATTTAAAGAGATAAAAATGGCGTATAGAGTACTTGTGGTAGATGATTCAAGCTTTTTTAGACGCCGTTTATCTGATATTTTAAATAAAGAGAGTGAAATAGACGTTGTAAGTGTTGCCGTTGATGGAATAGATGCAGTTAAGCAAGCAATTGCGTTAAAGCCTGATGTTATAACCATGGATATTGAAATGCCTAAATTAGATGGCATTGAAGCGGTCAAGGAAATAATGGCAAAGGCACCAACGGCTATTTTGATGTTCTCTTCTTTAACTCATCAGGGAGCTAAGGCAACTTTAAATGCTTTAGAGGCGGGAGCACTAGATTTTTTACCTAAAAAGTTTAGTGAAATAGCAGGTAATAATGACGATGCTGGTAAGTTATTACGTGAAAGAGTTTTACAACTAGCTAGAAAAAAAACAGTTAACCCCATAAATGCATTAGGTAACTCAAGAGAAATAAGTAAACCTAAGATAGCTCAAACTTCGGTAAAACATCTTAAGGCAACTTCAAAAAAATATAAGTTACTAGTGATAGGTACATCAACAGGTGGTCCAGTTGCACTGCAAACTGTATTATCAAAATTACCGTCAAACTTTCCTTTACCAATTTTACTTATTCAACACATGCCAGCGGCATTTACTCCTGCTTTTGCAAAGCGTTTAGATACCTTGTGTAATATAAGTGTAAAAGAAGCTGAGTCAGGTGATACGTTACAGCCAGGTTGTGCATATTTAGCACCTGGTGGTCAACAAATGATTATTAATGGTACAAATTATGCTTCTAAATTACAAATATTAGAAGATAATTCTACAAAAATCACCTATAAACCTAGTGTTGACGTGACTTTTGGTTCAGCTGCAAAGATATTCAATGGTGATGTACTTGCCATTATTTTGACTGGTATGGGAGCTGATGGTAGAGAAGGAGCACGTATGTTGAAAAATAATGGCGCGACTATCTGGGCACAAGATGAAGAGTCTTGTGTAGTTTATGGTATGCCTCAAGCGGTAACAGTTGCTGGAATTACTGACCATTCATTGCCGTTACATCAAATTGGTGATCTAATTACAAAGGAAGTAACTAATGGATAAGCTCACCTTCGCGGGGCTATTTATTGGTTTTGCTGCTATTTATTTAGGTTTTTCGTTAGATGGTGGCCACGTTTCTACTTTATTGAAGTTGCCTGCCTTTATTATTGTCATTGGCGGTACTTTAGGTGCTGTGATGTTGCAGTCTTCTACTGTTCAGTTTTTTCATGCGTTATCTTTATTAAAGTGGGTGATATACCCGCCTAAGCATAATATTGATGAAGGTATTGAAGAGGTGCTTTTTTGGTCTGAGAAGTCAAGAGAGTCTGGATATTTGTCATTGGAGACTTATGCGTTAGATACGGAAGATAGCTTTGTTCGTAAAGGATTAAACTTTTTAGTTGATGGTATTGAAGTTGAGAAATTTAAAGAGTCACTAGCCCTAGAAATTGATTTATATCGTGAGCATCATTTACGTTCGGCGAATATTTTTGAAGCGATGGCAGGTTATTCTCCTACCATTGGGATTTTAGGTGCAGTTCTAGGGCTTATTCATGCGATGTCTAATTTATCAAACCCTGAGTTATTAGGTGAGGGCATTGCAACCGCTTTTGTTGCTACCATTTATGGTGTCGGTTTTGCTAATTTAGTTTATTTACCTATCGCAAATAAATTAAAAAACGTCATTCATTATCAAACGCTTTATCACGAAATGATTGCTGAGGGGCTGATTTCTGTTGCAAACTCTGAAAACCCAAATGCGATAGAGAATAAATTATCTTCTTTTAGGCTAGTGTGATGGAACGGTTAAGTAAATCAAAGCGCCCAGTAGAGCCTGTCAATATCGAACGTTGGTTGGTTTCATATGCTGACTATATGACATTGTTATTCGCTTTATTTGTTATTTTATATGCAATGGCTATTGTCAATGAAGAGCCTTTTGAAACAGTTACTGAAACAATAGGTCGAGTATTTCAATCAACAGAAGAAAAAACTAAAAATAAAGGACAAGGCGCCGATATATTACCTGTTAATACGGTTAAATCGGCTAAACAACTCTACGGTGATGGTATTTTAGAGGTTGATGGCCCTGAGTTACTTGATGGCAAAAAACAGCTTTCAAATATTCAGGAAAGTAATATTGGAACGAATCTTGATTCATTAGAAGAACAGCTTCACGCAGCATTATATGATTTAGTTGAATCTGGTTACGCAGAGCTTGAGGTAGACGGTGATTGGCTAGAGATTCAGCTAAACAGTGCATTATTATTTCCTAGCGGATCTGCAACAGCAAATAAAGGCACAGAAGCTTTATTAATGTTGATTAGTGACGTTGTTGGAAGTGCAAGTAATTATATTCGTGTTAGGGGATACACTGATAATATAGAAATTAGTAATGAAGTTTTTTCTTCTAATTGGGAATTATCTGTTTTTAGAGCTACGGCTATTTTACGGGTATTAGAAAAGATAGGAATTAAACCTGAACGTATGGCCATTGAGGGGTATGGAGAGTTTTCACCTAACACTGATAATAGTACCAAAGAAGGACGGGCACAAAACCGACGAGTAGTTATTGCTATTTCAAAGTATGGTATTGATCGGGCTAATATAATTAAAACACCTGTCATTAGTATTGATGATATAAATGAAATTAAACAAAAAACGAATGTGTTAGACGACGTTAAGCCAATTCGAATTATAGAGCTTGATAGTGGTGGTATACGAATTACAACTGATGATTCAGTGTAAATAATTAATAGGGTGATGCCGTGGTAATTTGGACAATAGCGAATCAAAAAGGTGGTGTTGGTAAAACCACGTCAACTATCTGCTTGGGTGGTTTGTTAGCTGATCAAGGTCATCGTGTACTGTTAATAGACACAGACCCTCATGCTTCTCTTAGTTACTATTTTGGTATTGAATCTGAAGATTTAGAATTGAGTGTATACGACTTATTTATACAAACAGCCACGCGAGAACAAATTTTACAAAGCTTATGCCCAACTAAATACAAAAATATTGATATTTTACCAGCTACCATGGGGCTCGCAACATTAGATCGTGCATTAGGAAATAAGGGTGGTATGGGCTTAGTGCTGAAAAAAGCACTTGCACGATTAGAAGACGAATATGACTATGTGCTCATTGATTGCCCTCCTATTTTAGGTGTGTTGATGGTGAATGCCTTAGCGGCATCTGAGCGTATTATTATTCCAGTTCAAACTGAATTTTTAGCACTTAAAGGGCTAGATAGAATGATACATACTATGGAAATGATGCAGTCAGAACAAGAAGAATTGTTTGATTATATTATTATTCCAACAATGTTTGATAAACGTACTAAAGCGTCTTTATTGGCTTATCATCAAATGACAGAATCATACCCTAATAGAGTATGGAAAGGCGTTATTCCAATAGACACGAATTTTAGAAACTCAAGTAATGCAAAAAAAACCCCATCAGATTACTCAGCGAAGTCTAGGGGTGTTATCGCTTATCAGAACTTATTATTATCGTTAGCAGAACAACAAGAAGAGACAGCTAAATGACAAAAAACTTAGCCGCAAGTAACAAAGTAATGAAAAGTTATCTGTCAGAACTTATGACAGATGAAGATATTGCGGAAGATAATAGTAAGCTCGAAAAACTATTAAGTAATGTAGATGAAATAAAAAATGAAATATCTACAGATAAATCACAGCAAAAAGCAGAAATTTCAGCTAAAGTTATTAAAGAAGAAAATATTCCTATTGTAGATGCTGGGCAAATAGAAGAGCAAGTATCAATAGAAGAAGCTGAAGAAGAAACTAAAGCAAGCCCTCATTTTTCAAAAGAAAGTTTTCAAGCGATGTTTTTTAAAGTAGCTGGGCTAGTTGTTGCGGTTCCATTAGTTGAGTTAGGTGGTATCCATAATTTAACAGAAATACATCATTTAATGGGAAAACCTGATTGGTTTAAAGGGGTAATGTTAAACCGAGAAGATAAAGTTAATGTTGTTGATACAGCTTTGTGGGTAATGCGAGAGCGGTGTAATGATGAATTGATGGCATCATTAAATTATGAATACATTATTATGTTAAGTGATAGTTCATGGGGTTTAGCAGCTGAAAGCATTGTTGATACAGTAACACTAACAGAAAATGATGTTAAATGGGTTGAGTCATCAGATAGACCTTGGTTAGCTGGCTTGGTTAAAGACAGAATGTGTGCTTTACTGAATGTAGAGTCTTTGATTAGTTTATTGAATAAAGGCTGATTACAGCTAATATTAAAGTGAATAACAATTTTATAACGATTAATATGAATTTTTTTGAGGGTAAGTCGTATGTCTGAAGAAAGACGCAATGTAAACGAAAGTACAGGTAGTAACGATGACGTGCTTCAGTGGGTTACATTTAAACTTGATAGTGAAACTTATGGTATCAATGTAATGCAGGTTCAAGAGGTTTTACGCTACTCTGAAATAGCACCAGTACCGGGTGCTCCAGAATATGTTATTGGTATTATTAACCTTCGTGGTAATGTTGTTACAGTTATTGATACTCGCTCTCGATTTGGATTATCTTCTGCTGAAATTACCGATAACACTCGTGTTGTTATTATTGAATCTGAAAAACAAGTCATTGGTATCTTAGTTGATAGTGTTACTGAAGTTGTTTATTTGAAAAACTCAGAAATTGATTTAGCACCTAATGTTGGTAATGATGAAAGTGCTAAGTACATTCAAGGTGTATCAAATCGTGATGATAACCTTCTCATTTTAGTTGATTTGAATAGGTTGTTAAGTGATGATGAATGGGATGAATTAAAACAATTCTAAATCACTCTACAAAGCCTGTATTTCACAGGCTTTTTTGTTTTTAATTTTGTTTATATGTAAATGATTTATGCCTGATACAATGATTGCTTTTTTAATTATATTTTTATTAGTTTTTGCTATGGTGCTAATTTACATATTAAGACTAACTAAAAAAATTAATGAAATAGAAATCCAACTTTCGAATGCAATGTTAACGCTTGATGATGAACAAATGAAAAGTGTTGAACAACAACAGTTTATTGAGTCAATTAAGCAAAGTAATCAAGCTATTTCTTTAGAGAATGAGCAAGTTACTAAACAATTAGATGCTCGTACTAAACAACTTCAAACTAAATTTATTGACTTAGAAAATAACCTTCAGCGAATTAAAAATGAACAGCCTGAAGATAAGCTTTATCGAAGAGCTTTAAAAATGGTTGAGTTAGGTGCTGATATTGACGAAGTAATGTCTGAATGTGAGCTTCCCAGAGCGGAGGCTGAGCTACTTTTTTCTATTCATTTTAAATTGAATGAGTAAGACCAAATATCTAATTGATTATTCTCCTATTCTGAAAATTATTATTATCGTATACTTATATATATTTACTTGATTAAAGGTATTCTTGGTGCGCTTCTTATCTAGTTTTCGTTTATCGTTTTTGTTTATATTATTTATCACTACACTTAGCGGTTGTTCGTCAACCTCTAGTAATGTTGATAGTGATGCTCGTGATCCTATTGAAAAAATAAACCGTGCGTCTTGGCGTTTTACTTGGGATTATGCTGATAAATACGTATTAAAACCTACCGCCAAGGGCTATGCAAAGTTTACACCTAAACCTGTACGTAAAGGCATATACAATGTTGCGTTAAACTTAAGTGAGCCTGCAAGTTTTATTAATAACCTATTACAAGCTAAGTTTACTGATGCAGCAACAACCAGTGGTCGTTTTATTGTTAACTCTACTATTGGTATTTTCGGTATTTTTGATGTCGCTAAACATTTTGGTTGGAAAAGAAAAGCAGAAGAATTTGGCGAAGTATTAGGCAGTTATGGTGTTGGTGATGGTCCTTACGTAGTAATACCTGGTTTAGGGCCAAGTTCGGTTAGAGAAGAAACTGGTGACTTTGTTGATCGAGCTTATTGGCCTCTAGCTATTATTGACTTTTGGCCTAATATAGTTCGCTTATCAGTGCTTGGCTTAGAGCAGCGAATTGCGATTTTTGAACAAGAAGCATTAATAGATGACGCGATAGATGATTATACTTTTGTTAAAAATGCTTATTTTCAGTCGACTGATTTTAAAGTGCATGATGGTAATCCACCTATTGAAATCGATGAATCTGAAGAAGATGATTTAGATGCTTACTTAGAAGAGTTTGAATAAAACCGTTATTAAAATGAATTATAAATTAAAGGCATGTAATGTAAAATTACATGCCTTTTTTATTTGTCTAGTTGATAGTTACGTTCAAAGTCTTTAATTGCTTTAGGTAAATGTTTTATTGCAAATAATAATGAGATGGGACGCATTACTAAAAAATAACCAGCTAAAACAAAAATCAAAGGAAGAAATAACAACCAATTATCTAATCGAGCAACCATAATAAAGGGCGGAATTAAAATGGCTAGTTTAATTAAGTTCAAAACAAGCTTTTGTGGTGTAATTAACTTCTGATTTGCCAAAGCCAAAATTTGTTGTCGTTCTTTCAACGAGTAACTCTGTAAAACAGAAATATCATTAGATGAAAAGATAAAGGCCATATTATTGCATAGCGTAAAATGTATTGAGTTAATATTTTACCAAAGAACATGAGTAAATTAACGCATTATTGAATATTTATTCTTTTTCTATCGACATTACAATCAAAGAAAAAATATTAATATCACTTAACTGATGAAAAAATGGATAAACGGGTATCGATTTTTTTGTCTATTTGATAGAATTGCGACGTTTTTTATTCGACAGGTTAATATCATATGAAAGTCATTGAAGGTTCTTTTGTTGCATCAGGCAAGAAATTCGCAATTGTTGTTTCTCGTTTCAATAGTTTTATTGTTGAAAGCTTATTAGAAGGTGCTATTGATGCATTAAAGCGTCATGGTAATGTAGCCGATGACGATATCACCATTGTACGCGTTCCGGGTGCATATGAATTACCTGTAGCGGCAAAACGTATTGCTAGCAAGGGTGAGCATGATGCCATTATTGCTATTGGTGCTGTAATTCGTGGCGGTACACCACACTTTGATTTTGTTGCCGGTGAGTGTAACAAAGGTTTAGCACAAGTTTCTATGGAATTCACAACACCAGTTGCTTTCGGTGTTATTACTACAGACTCTATTGAGCAAGCAATTGAACGTGCTGGAACTAAAGCGGGTAATAAAGGCGGCGAAGCTGCATTAAGTGCTTTAGAAATGGTTAATGTGCTAGAACAGTTATAAGCTGGAGATATTTGTGAAGCCATCAGCAAGAAGAAAAGCTCGTGAGTTAGCGGTTCAGGCCGTATATTCATGGCAGCTAAGTCAAAACCCAGTAAAAGATATTGAATTACATTTTTTAACTGAAAATGCTAAAAGACGTTTTGATATTCCTTATTTTCAATTATTACTTAATGGTGTTGTTAGCTCTGTTAATGAACTTGATTTAGCAATTTCTCCGCATGTCGAAAGACCATTAGAAGATGTTGATCATATTGAAAAGTCAATATTACGTATTGCCATTTTTGAATTAAGTCAAAGTGAAGATGTGCCATATAAAGTTGTTATTAATGAAGCAATTGAACTCGCTAAAGAGTTTGCTGCTGATGATAGCCACAAGTTCGTTAATGGTGTGCTTGATAAAGCCGTTAAATTAATTAGATCTTAATCAGTATATATATGAAAGAATTTGATCTAATTAAACGCTATTTCAGCGAGCAAGTTGTTAAGCGTAAAGATGTGTTACTTGGCATTGGCGATGACTGTGCTATTTTAAAAAGTAATGATGCTCAAAATATTGCAGTAACCACAGACACGCTAGTTGCGGGAGTTCACTTTCCGCATAATACATCTGCAAAGGCAATAGGCCATAAGTCTATTGCTGTTAGTTTATCTGATTTAGCCGCTATGGGGGCAGAACCCGCTTGGGCTTCGCTAGCTATAACTATGCCCACAGCAGATGAAGCCTGGATAAATGACTTCTGTGAAGGTGTTTTTGAGTTGTGTGAATATGCCAACGTACAATTAATTGGCGGAGATACAACTCAAGGTCCATTAAGTATTACAGTAACAGCTCAAGGCTTAACAATTCCTGAAAAACATATTACCAGAAGTGGTGCTAAACCAGGAGACTGGTTGTATGTTTCTGCTGATATTGGCGATGCGGGGCTTGCATTAATGCATATTAATGGTGATATTACATTAACACCTGAAAGTGCAGCCAAAGTTCAGCGTAAATTAGATTTCCCTAAACCTAGAATTTTATTAGGCCAAGCATTACGTGGCCACGTTTCTTCAGCAATCGATATTTCTGACGGCTTATTTGCCGATCTCCAACATATCTGCACCGCATCAAATGTTGGCGCCACAGTAGAGCTTGATAAACTTCCTTTATCTGATGAGATGAAAAATTCACTGGGTGATAAAGCTATTGAAGTTGCTGTCAATGCGGGTGATGATTACGAATTACTTTTTACGGTTTCTCAAACCAATAAAGTTTCGATGGATACTTCTGTAGGTCAAACAACTAATCGTATTACCTGTATTGGTCAAATCAATCATTCAAATAAAATTACTACAACATTAAACCAAGAGCCAATTAACATAACCATGAATGGTTTTCAGCATTTTTAATGCTCGTTGGTTATTGTTCTGTTGCGAGACAAATCTATGTTTAATTTAAAAGATCCCGTTCAATTTTTAGCATTAGGCTTTGGAAGTGGTTTAGCGCCTAAAGCGCCAGGTACTTTTGGTACCTTAGCTGCGGTCCCTTTGTTTGTTTTATGTAGCTACTTTTTAACAAATGCATATCTTGGTTACTTAATTATTATTATGTCTATTATAGGCATATATTTATGTGGTAAAACCGCAAAAGATGTTGGCGTAGACGATCATCCTGCTATTGTATGGGATGAGTTTGCTGGCTTATTTATTACGCTATATTTAAGTGATATTACTTTTTTAACATTAGTGGTTGGTTTTGCTTTATTTCGATTTTTTGATATTTTAAAGCCATGGCCAATTTCTTTTATTGATAAAAAAATACATGGAGGTTTCGGTATTATGCTAGATGATATTGTTGCTGGCATTGCGGCTTTTGTTTGTATGCAACTTATATTTTAAAGTATTATTTAATTCATTCGTTAAGTACTTTTTAAGCAGATCACTAAAAACACCTAACAAAATACTTTATACACCTTTCAAGTTTTACAAAGTGGTATATGATTAAAGAGTGTGTATTACAATAAATGGTAAACTGTGAAATTTTATCCATCTAAACTACTGTTGATATTACTTATTTGCCTCGCTTTTTTCGGTCAAGTTATGGCGTCTACAGTAAGTGCTTATAGCATGAACAATATGCAATTGATGAATAGTACACAAGCCTCTTCTGTAGTAATGAAAGCAGATTGCCACCAAATGAGCGAAGTAGTAGGTGATACCACTAATTGTTGCTCTGAAAGTTGTCATTGCTTTTCAGGCAGCTGTATCAGCTTTTTTGTTTTATTACTTAATGTTAATAAAGATATTAGCCTTAGTAACTCGCCTTTAAAAATTTCTTTTTCAAATGCTTTAATACAAAGTTATAGCCCTGTTTCTTTATATAAACCTCCGATCGTAAGTTAAATACAGTATTAATGTGCCTATTTTTAGGTACTAATTCAATATTCATCTTACATTTTTAATATTGTTAGGGCTTGTGCTCTTTCAGTATCAATATCTCTATCGGAGAGATCATGTTCTTTATTCATACTTATTATAAAGTCCTATGGACAGTGTTATTAATTATCTTTAGCTTCTTAGCCGTTGCAAATGAAGGTACTCAGCTAGATAACTCACCTGTTTTATCGATATATCAAACTATTAAAATAGCTCAACAAAATGATCCATGGATCAGAGGAAATCTTCATCAACAACAATCACTTGAATTTAGTAGTGTTGCAGCCAATACATTACCTGATCCTAAAGTGTCTTTTGATTTAATTAATCTACCCACCGATGGCTTCAATTCAAGTCAAGAGCCTATAACTCAGTTTAAAGTAGGTGTTACGCAAGTGTTTCCAAGAGGACAACATTTATCATTGAATAGTCAAAAATTAAAAGTTGAAAGTGAAGCTTACCCGTTTCAACGCCAAGATAGAGAAGCCAAGGTTGCTGTTACAGTAGGTAAGTTGTGGCTAAATTTATATAAAATACAACAAAGCATTGCCTTAATTCAAAAGCATGGCGCTATATTTGAACAGTTAATTGATATAACTCATGCACGTTATACTTCTGCACTAGGTGCTACTAGTCAAGCAGATATAATAAATGCACAAATAGAGTTAACCCGTTTAGAAGAGCGTTTAAGTAAGCTCGAACAACATAAAAAGCATTATGAAGGAGCACTACTACAGTGGTTAACTACTGATTTAAACGGTTCAAATACAGCAGAAAATAACTTCTTTGAAGAGATTAACATTAATAATCTTATACTCGATGATGAGTTGCCTTCACTTAATGTAATAAATACTAAAACTATTTACCCTACTCAAAATCTTGATATTGCAATACTTTCATCATACTTTATTCATCACCCTGCAATTATTGCTATTGATAAAAAAATTCAAGCAACACAGTTAAATATTCAACTGACTAAACAAAAATATAAACCTGAATGGCAAGTAGGTGCTAGCTATGGTCATCGACGAAATGATTTTTCAGATAGCAGCCGAGCTGATCTATTATCGGTAGGCCTTACCTTTGATGTGCCTTTGTTTACGCATAATAAGCAAGATAAACAAGTTTTATCTGCTATTTCACATAAAGAATCAGTTAAAACCGAAAAACATTTATTAATGAGAGAAATGTTAGGAATGTACTCAAGTACTCAAGGAAGTTTACAACGCTTACATCACCTACAAGTACTATATCGTAATCAATTATTACCTCAAGTACATGATCAAGCTGTCTCATTACTTACATCTTACACTCATGACAATGGTGAGTTTAGTGAGGTTGTTCGCTCACACCTTTTATTACTGAATGCTGAACTCGACCAATTGACGGCAAATGTTGATGAACAAAAATTATATTTAACGTTAAATTACCTATTTGTTGGTAGCCTACTTTTAAATCATCAGTCACGAAATGTTACTCATTTAAATACTTATCAATTGGCTTCTTCGGAGGTTTATGATGAAAAATAATCATCGCGCAATATCTTTCGGAATAATCATTGGTATCGCTATATCACTTGGTGTTTATGGTTTTAGTCACTTTAATGAAAGCGAAAGCCAAAAAAAGCCTCAAGAAAGTAAACCTTTGTATTGGGTAGCTCCAATGGATGCAAACTTTCAAAGAGATAAACCCGGAAAGTCTCCTATGGGAATGGATTTAGTACCCGTATATAAATCAAATAACAAGGCTATAAATGAAAGCCCGGGTACGGTTTATATATCACCAAGCGTTATTAATAACTTAGGTGTACGAACAACTAATGTCAGCTACCAAATATTGAAAACGCACATTAATACTGTTGGCTATGTTACATATAATGAAGATACTTTATTACATGTTCATCCAAGAGTAGAGGGTTGGGTAGAGAAACTTCATGTTAAAGCAACAGGTAATGTTATTAAAAAAGGCCAACCACTGTATGAGCTCTATTCACCTGAGCTAGTCAATGCGCAAGAAGAGTTTCTATTAGCATTAGCGCGTAAGAATTTACTTTTAATTTCAGCTGCAAAACACCGTTTAATATCATTACAGTTTTCTAAAAAAACGATAGCGTTACTAGAAAAAAATAAAAAATTGTCTCAACGAGTTACGTTTTATGCAGCTCAAAATGGTGTAGTTACAAGAATGAATGTTAGACAGGGTATATATGCTAAACCTAATACCATGTTGATGGAAGTTGCAGACTTATCTAATGTATGGATTGAAGCTGAAGTATTTGAACGTCAAGCGGAACACGTTAGCTTAGGTATGAGTGTTACTGTCACGCTTGATTCACTACCAGGTAAATATTGGCAAGGTAAGGTTGATTATATCTATCCCGTATTAACTGCTGCTACACGTACGGTAAAGCTTAGGTTACGTTTTAATAATGAAAATAAACTATTGAAACCTAATATGTTTGCTAAAGTGACTATTCATAGTACGAATAAAGAAAAAACGATAACTATCCCTCAAGAGTCTTTAATTAGAACCGGCTTACATGATCGCGTTGTTTTAGCATTAGGTGACGGTAAGTTTAAATCAATTACTGTTAATGTAGGGCGATACGGTGACGAAAATGTAGAAATATTAAGTGGCTTAAACAT
>JALZUE010000139.1 GCA_023301705.1 Alteromonadaceae bacterium
TTCATTCATTCGTTCAGTTAGAGCAGTAATTTAAGTCCAATTAGATTAACTTAAGTAACGCAACGATTTAGTCATCAGTCTTTCAACATGTTCAAAGAACTCAAAAAACTCAGGTTCTAAACTTTCTATGCTATTACCTTGTTTTAATTCAGTTTCAATTTGATGAATGATTTTACTTAAATTTGGAACCCCACAATAACAACATGCACCGTTAAGTTTATGTATTAACCTTTTGACTTGAGCGGTATCTTGCTGCTCAATTGCGCTGCGAATGTTCTCTAGGGTTTCTGGTAAGCTATTGACTAGCCCTAGTAACATATCTTTAGCGAGATCTTCTTTATTGCCAACACGCTCTAATGACATGCTCCAATCAATATCATTATTACCTGATTGGCTTTGTTCAATATTAGTTAGTTTAATATTTTCAAGCTGTATCTCTTCATTTGGCTGAGTAGCGTTAGTTTGCACGAATACCTTTTCAGGTAATGATAATTGCATTGGTAATTTATCAATACTAAATAACGAAGGGTCACAGTATTCATATAACACATGTTTTAACATCGCTTCGTCAATAGGTTTTGTCATGTATGAATTAAAGCCTTGTTCAAGTAGTTTTTCTTTTTCTCCTGATAAAGCGTGTGCTGTCACTGCAATTATTGGCGTTTCAATATTAAGAGCACTTTCCGATCTGATTTTTAATAACGAAGTTGAACCATCCATTATTGGCATTTGAATGTCCATAAAAATCAATGCAAAACGCTCTTGCTGACAAAGTTCAAAAGCTTCTTGACCATTAGTTGCACAAATAATTTCAGAAACCTGTTCGAAGAGTAATGTTTTAATTAACTTTAAATTTGCTTCATTATCATCTACCGCCATCACTTTAATCGGCAACTTAGACTGCTTAGATAGTTTTTGTTCAGACAGTGAAAGAGCTTGGTAAGGTACAAGTTCTTTTAATAATCTCGATTTTATTATCGGTTTACTTAAACATGCTTTTGCCCCAGAAGCGATTAATACATCTTGTAAGCTTGGTGAGTTACTATTAATTGCGATAAATATGTTGGTGACTTTAGGTAAGAAGGTACTGATTAATTCTTTTAAATCATTTAATGCAACAGGGCTAATATTATAGCTTAATAGCGCATAATCATAATGGTTATTGTTAATGAGCGTATGGGTTAAACTTTCAAGCGTTGTACAGGTTGTAACATTCATGTTCCAGCTTTCAAGGGTATTACTTGTGGCCGTTCTGCTATGTTCATCAGGTTCAAAAAATAACATACTCTTTTGATCAATCGATTGTGTTGATTGTATTGATGCTGCTTTAATTGGATTAATTTCACAAACACATTTAAAACAAAACGTAGAGCCAATATCTTTTTGACTTTTAAATGAGATATCACCTTGCATTTCTTCAGCTAAACGTTGAGATATAATTAAACCTAAACCAGTACCCCCATATAAACGAGTAATACTTTTGTCGACTTGATTAAATGCTTCAAATAAGTTTTTTTGCTGACCTTCATCCATACCTAAACCGGTATCTTTTATTTTAAAGTAAATAAAAACATCGCCAGCATCATTGTTTGTGCATGTTTGACCGTCATTTTTTTCACAAATAACATCAAGGGTTACAGATCCTGTTTGAGTGAATTTAATGGCATTATTAATTAAATTAGTCAGTACTTGCTTAATTCTCATTGCGTCACCAATAAGATAATCAGGTACTTTATTTGATATATGATACGAAAATTCAATGTTTTTCTTATGAGCGCTAGATGCTAATAATGTAATCGTTTCTTCTACTGTTTCACTTAAAGTAAAAGGAATATTTTCTATTTCTATTTTACCCGCATCAAGTTTTGAAAAATCTAATATGTCATTAATAATCGCAAGTAAATTATTAGCGGAACGTTCAATGGTTTGAAGGTAATCACGTTGAGTATCAGATAATGGCGTTTTAAGTAGTTGGCGGGTAAAGCCTAATACACCATTAAGTGGTGTTCTTAATTCATGACTCATATTGGCTAAAAATTCAGATTTTACGCGGTTGGCATCTTGAGCTTTTCGCTTAGCAAGGTCTAATTGAACGTTTTGAATTTCAAACTGCTCTAAACTTTCTCTTAAATCGAGTGTTGCTTGATCTACACTACGCTGCATTTCATCATGATAATCACCAAGCGATTGAGCCATGGCATTGATACCATTTTTAAGAAAGTTAAGTTCACCAACTAACTGGCCACTAATTCTACTTTCTAATTTACCTTCTCGAATACGGTCAACTGCTTGCGCCATTGATGACACAGGACGGGTTACATTTTTGATTAATTTAAAGGTAAAAAAACCACTGATTAATGATCCTAGTAACACAATGACTAAGGCGATTAAGAATTCACTTTGTTGATCGAACTTTAAGTTATTACGATTAATTTGAATACTGATATAACCAAGGTTCTTTTTATGGTCATTAATCGCATTCAGTTGATAGGTATCTTCGTCAATATTTTCTGAGATAATAGGTGTGCGAAATATAATGTAATTATCAATAAATTCTTTTTGAGTATGTTCAGGAATGCTATCTCGCACATTTAAACGTAGTAGGTTCGTATCACCGTTATATGCACTAGTGACAAACACTTGGTTTTCTGGTGTAAATACCGTAATACTTTTAATGATATTCGCGTGGCTTCTGTGAGCAAAGCCAATAAGTTTGCGTAATTTATCGCGTTGTTTGTTTTCTAAGTTATCGGCACCTGCAATTGCCAATGGCTCAATAATGCTTGTTGCTCTTAGTGCTAAAAAGGCATCTAGTTCGGTGTAACGGTTATAAGCAAAGTAACTAGCAATTGTAATACTAATTAGCGTAGTAGGAACAATAGTGAGTAAAACAACCCATTCTTTTAAGCTTATTTTATGCATGTAAAACGTTAAACTAGTGTAAAATTAAAACCTGTTTCTTATCATGTCACATACCCCTGTAAATTTATAGTGGTATGTCATTATATGCATAACTGTCATGCTTATTAATAAAGTGCTGACATTTTTATATTATTCACTTATTTGCTACAGAGAATTTATCATGGCAACCTTTTTTAAACCCACTAAAAAATCAACTTTAGAAAACAAGTTGTTGACGCTAACCGTAGAGCGTTTAGATCCTAATGGTCGTGGTGTTTCTCATTATCAAAATAAAAAAGTCTTTATTGATAACACGTTGCCTAGTGAAGTGGTTAAAGTAAAAGTCGTTGAACAGAACAGTAAATTTATTAAAGCACACTTGGTTAATGTCATAACACCGAGTGATGATCGAATAACACCTGTATGCCAACACTTTTTTCAATGTGGAGGCTGTGACTTACAACATTTAGTGCATCAAGCACAGCTTGATTTCAAGCAAAAGAAAGTCATGCAATTATTTAATCGTGAAGGTATAACGGCTGACTTACCTTGGCAAGCTGCGATTGTAAGTGATGAGTTTAATTACCGAAGAAAAGCGCGTATTGGAGTGCAATATAATAAACTTGGAGAGCCTATTGTTGGTTTTAGAAAGCAAGGTAGCAATCAGTTAACCACGATTAAACATTGCGATGTACTTGAACCTATATTCAATGATGTTTTTTCTCAGCTCAATACAGTATTAAAGCAATTGTCAGCAGATAAGTCTGTTGGACATATTGAAGTCATTCAAGCGAATGTAACCTGTATTGTTGTTAGGCAACTTGTGAAAATGCCTGCTGCTGATAAAGCGTTGTGGTTAAGTGCTCAATCAGAACATCAATGGCAAGTGCTTATTGATGATGGTAAAAAATTATCACCCTTACTAGAAAGCTCAAGCGCTAAAACTCTTTTTTATACCTTGATGGAAAATACGGTTAACCAAACGCAAATTAACTTTTCAGCTAACGATTTTATTCAGGTCAATAACGTAATAAACCAGAAAATGGTTGCACAAGCATTACAATGGCTTGAGTTAGAGCCGACAGATAGCGTGCTTGATTTATTTTGTGGTTTAGGTAATTTTTCATTGCCTATTGCCAAACAAGTGAGTCAAGTTGTTGGTGTGGAAGGTGTGCAAGCTATGGTTGATAAAGCGACTAATAATGCACAGCTTAATGGTGTAGATAATTGTCAATTTTTTCAAGCTGACTTAAATAGCCAATGGATAAATAATTCAAATCAGCATTGGCATCAGCATCATTTTAATAAAATATTGCTAGATCCTGCTCGTGCAGGTGCAGAGCAAGCGGTTCAACAATTAACAACGATTAAAGCTGAGAAAATACTGTATGTTAGTTGCGACCCTACTACGCTAGCTCGTGATTCAGCGATACTTATTCAACAAGGTTATGCAATAAAAAAAATCGCCCTAATGGATATGTTTTCTCAAACAAAACATATAGAAACTATGGTAGTATTTGAGTTAAATAAGTGATTAAACATTGAAGTTAAGGTGATACTCTTATGGTATCTGTGCGTAAATCTCATCTTATGTCAACGACCAGTTTTGATAAATGGATATCAAGGCTGCCGCTTAATAGCGACAAAAAATCAGCGTTAGAGCAAATTTGGCTAAAAGTTAATTCGCACTTTACTGACAACCTTGAATGCCAAACTAAATCTCTAGAAATGGTTGAGATCTTAGCTGAACTGAATTTAGATGAAGACTCTTTATGTGCTGCGTTTATTGTTCCTTTGTATCAATACAACTTATTATCTATTGATCAAATTCAAAAAGAATTTGGCGAATCTATTTATCTATTGTGTAAAGGTGTTGCTCAAATGGAAGCAATTAAAACCTTACAGCAATCGCAAACTAATCATTTAGGTAATAATCAAATAGATAATATTCGTCGTATGTTATTAGCTATGGTTGATGATGTACGTGCTGTGGTTATTAAGCTTGCTGAGCGCTTGTGTTATTTACGTATTGTTAAAAATGCAGATGAAGAAACACGGGTACTAACAGCACAAGAAACTAAAAATATTTATGCTCCCTTGGCAAACCGTTTAGGTATTGGCCAATTAAAGTGGGAATTAGAAGATCTTTCTTTTCGCTATTTACACCCTGAAACCTATATGAAAATCGCTAGTTGGCTTGATGGCAAACGTCTTGAGCGAGAAGAGTATATGCTGAACTTCGTCAATACTTTACAAGCTCAGCTGACCCAAATGAAGGTGAATGGCAAGGTGTATGGTCGCCCTAAACATATTTTCAGTATTTGGAAAAAAATGCAAAATAAGTCGCTTGATTTTAAGCAATTATTTGATGTACGTGCGGTACGAATAATTGTTGAAGAATTACAAGACTGTTATACCGCATTAGGTGCCGTACATACTACTTGGAAGCATTTGCCAAGTGAGTTTGATGACTACGTTGCTACCCCCAAACCCAATGGTTATCAGTCTATTCATACCGTTGTTCTAGGTGATGAAGGTAAGCCCGTAGAAGTGCAAATTCGTACTAAACAAATGGATGAAGATGCAGAGTTAGGTGTAGCGGCTCATTGGAAATATAAAGAAGGTAACGCAAATTCAAAGCAATCTGGTTTTGATGAAAAAATAAATTGGCTACGTAAAATATTACAGTGGCACGACGACATGAACGACAAGCACTCAATGCTTGATGAGTTTCGTAGTCAAGTATTTGAAGATCGTATCTATGTATTCACACCTAATGGTGATGTCATTGATTTACCTATTGGTTCAACACCATTAGATTTTGCTTATTATATTCATTCTAATGTCGGTAACAACTGTATTGGCGCCAAAGTGGCTGGTCGAATAGTACCTTTTACGTATCGTTTACAAACAGGCGATCAAGTTGAGGTGTTAACAAGTAAAAAAGCAACGCCAAGTAGAGACTGGTTAAACCCTAATTTTAATTATGTACATACTTCACGTGCGCGAGCAAAAGTGCAGCACTTTTTCAAGCAACTTGACAGAGATAAACACTTAATTCAGGGTAAAGAACAGTTAGAGAATGAAATAGATAAACAACATTTAAAAAATGTTGAATTACTTGATATTGCTAAGCATTTTAATTTATCAACCATTGATGATTTACATATAGGTATTGGTTCAGGTCACCTTAAACTCTTGCAAGTTGTGCATATTATTAAAGATAAAACACAACATAGCACCAATGCTGAAGAAATTGACCTTGAACGCTTAGTGAAAAAACCAAGCCAAACGACGAGCTTTGATGCAAACGGCATTACGGTTTCAGGTGTTGGTAATTTACTAACGCACATGGCTAAGTGTTGTCACCCTGTATCGGGTGATCGTATTTTAGGTTTTATCACTCAAGGTCGCGGTATTTCTGTACACCGTAAAGACTGTGAGCAGTTAGCTAACGCTTTATTACAGCACCCAGAAAGACAAGTAGATGTTCAATGGGGCAATCAAAAACAGCAAAAATACAAACTAACATTGAAGATTTTTGCTAATGATAGGCAAGGTTTATTACGCGATGTATCTACTATTGTATCTAATGAGCGTGTTAGCATATTAGGTATTGAAAGTAATTCTGATGTGGTTAAACAAAGTATGTCAATGTTGATTAAACTTGAAATTGAAGATACTCAACTATTATCTCGCTTAATTAATAAAATTAGCCTGATTGATGATATTGTTGATGTTTACCGTTTATAATTTATTGATGTACTGCTATTCCTGATATTACATTTGCCCTCTTTTTGTTGGTTAAACGTGTTAAGCGTAAATCGTTTATCCAATAATTTCATAAGTGACTATTATGCTATTAGAAACCCCTTCTATTGAAAAATTACGTTGGATCATGTCGCAATTGCGCGATCCTATTACTGGCTGTCCTTGGGATATTAAACAAACGTTTAGCTCTATTGTGCCTTATACACTTGAAGAAGCGTATGAAGTGGCAGACGCCATTGAGCAAAATGACTTTACTGAACTTGAAAAGGAGTTAGGTGATTTACTTTTTCAAGTGATTTTTTATAGTCAATTAGGACAAGAAGAGAAAAAGTTTGATTTCGATTCTGTTGTCGCTGCCATCTGTGAAAAGCTTATTCGTCGTCATCCACATGTTTTTGTTAATCACGAAAGTAATCAGCTTCGATTAACTGACGATGAAATCAAGAAAAATTGGGAAAATGAAAAAGCAAAAGAACGCAGTGATAAGCACGAGCAAAACACGTTAAGTATTTTGGCTGATGTGCCTAAGAATTTACCTGCATTATCACAAGCAGCAAAAATTCAAAAACGCTGCTCGCATGTTGGTTTTGACTGGCATCATAAAGTAGACGTGCTTGATAAAATTAAAGAAGAAGTGCTTGAGGTTGAAGAAGTACTTGAAGATAACCCTGAAGCATTGGCTGAAGAGTTAGGTGATTTACTTTTTGCTGTGGTGAATTTGTGTCGCCATGCTAAAGAAGATCCTGAAGCGTTATTAAGAGCGGCTAATAAAAAGTTTACCAAGCGCTTTCATGGCGTTGAAGCATTAGCAAAGCAGGCAAATAAAACAATGCAAGCACATGAGCTTTCTGAATTAGAAGGTTATTGGCAACAAGTTAAAAATTTAGAGAAAAATGAACAAGAATCAACATAATAAAATGACGAGTGATTTTGTCGGTATCGGTTTAATTAACCCCAAAAGCCCAACTAATGTTGGTGGTGTCATAAGGGCTGCAGGTTGTTACAGCGCAACGCATATTCGATACAGTGGCACGCGTTATCAAAAAGCTGCTAAGTTTCAAACAGATACTAAAAATGCTCAACAACATATTCCACTTGTTGGGGTTGAAAGCATACTTGACGACTTACCTGAACACGTCAATATTATTTGTGTTGATTTAATTGAAGGAGCCATTCCATTACCTGAACTTGAACACCCTGAGCATGCGCTTTATGTTTTTGGACCTGAAGATGGCACGGTAGATCAGCGCATTGTAGATAAAGCTTATGCAGTTACTTATATACCTACCGTGGGCTGTATGAATTTAGCTGCGAGTGTTAATGTCGTGTTATATGACCGTTTAGCGAAGTCTGATGCTATTGATGTCTCTACTCAGTTAATTCAAGCCAGCCGTGATACTAACAACAGAGTTAAAGTTAAGCGTCTATAATTAATAAATGTCTTAAAGGTAAAGAGTAGTTATATCTATGCTATTAAAAATAATCGGTATTATTTTTGTCGTGTTAGCGACACTAGGCGTATTTTTACCATTATTACCAACAACACCATTTCTATTGGTAGCCTCAGTATGCTTTGCGAAGTCATCACCAAAGCTATATAAACAATTAAACAATAACAAAGTGTTTGGGCCGTTAATTCGTAACTGGGAAGAAACGCGTAGTATTCCTAAAAAAGGCAAAGCGATCGCACTAGTTTCTATGTTTGTTACGATGAGTTATTCGATGATAATTTTAAAACCATGGTATTTAAAGCTATTACTCATTGTTTTAATGATAGGGCCTGTGATTTTTATTTATCGTTTACCGACAACAGAATCTTTGGTTATTGAACAAAAACAACAAGACGAATAAAAGCCAATAATTTCGTATCCTATTATTACGATAAGTACTGGCTTCATTCTTGATATTTTAGTGTGATAGTTAAGCTAATGCCTTACCAACTATTGCTGCTAAATGGTCTGGTAAGGTTAAACTTAATGCAATGCTATGACCTTTATCAGACATTTTTCCCCATGTTTTTTGCACAATAGAGACAATTCTTTCTTCTGAGTGTTTCGCGGCAAATGCATCAAAGTGATAGGTTAAAAATACTAAACAAGCAACATCTTCTAATGTTTGGCTGTCATCATTGCTTTTAATCTTTGTTTTTTTAACGATGTTAGCTGTAATTTCACCTTCTTCTTCAGTGTAACCATTTTCTAACATTAAACTTTTTGCTAATTCAGCATGAAAACGGCCCAATGATTGACGCCATTTAAAGTAACCTGCTTTATTAGCCGGAAAATCAACGCGTTTTAAATGCCAACGTTTAATGTGTTGTGCACGAACTGCTATTTGTAAATATTCATTGGCATCAGGCCAATATTCATTTAAACACAGTGACATACGTTCACCGTAGATAAGCTCTACAGGTGTTTCAACATCATTGATGAGTACTTGATTAGGATCTTGACGATTGATGTCATCAATTGCGATTAACGACTTTGATAAGCGAGTGTTTGTCATAAAGTTCACCTGAAAAACAATAAATGAAAAACATTATATACCAAACTTTCATTGATATGATTAAAGCGATAAAAAATTATAAGAAATCGTGAATTCCCGTTGTTATTATATTGTGACTAATGGGGTCTTTCGGTATAATACGTTCCCGTCTTGCTATGCTGTTTTGTATTTTTGCATTTTCAAATAAACTGTATTAAATATATTACAATGAGTAGTATTTTCTTATTTTCCTGACTTCTGGGTTTTACATGACTACAAGATATATTTTTGTTACGGGTGGCGTTGTTTCGTCACTAGGTAAAGGCATTGCTGCTGCATCGTTAGCGGCTATTCTTGAAGCGCGTGGTTTAAAAGTAACCATGCTTAAGCTTGACCCATATATTAATGTTGATCCTGGCACTATGAGCCCAATTCAACATGGTGAAGTTTTTGTTACAGAAGATGGTGCTGAAACAGATTTAGATTTAGGTCATTACGAACGTTTTATTCGTACCAAAATGACAAAACGTAACAACTTTACTGCGGGTAGAATTTACCAAGATATTCTAGCAAGAGAGCGTAAAGGTGAATTTTTAGGTGCTACGATTCAAGTCATTCCTCATATCACTAACGATATTAAACGTCGAGTTATTGAAGGCGCTGAAGGTTACGATGTAGCAATGGTAGAAGTTGGTGGCACTGTTGGTGATATTGAGTCACAACCATTTTTAGAAGCGATTCGTCAATTAGGCACAGAGTTAGGCCGTGAACGTGCAATGTTTATGCATTTAACCTTAGTGCCTTATTTAGCTGCAGCCGGTGAAATTAAAACTAAGCCGACACAACATTCAGTTAAAGAATTGCGTTCAATTGGTATTTTTCCTGATATTTTAGTGTGTCGAAGTGAAAGTACGATTCCTGCGAACGAACGAGCAAAAATTGCTTTATTCTGTAATGTTGAAGAAAAAGCAGTTGTATCAATGCGTGATGTTGACAGTATTTATAAAATACCAGCGTTATTAAAGTCGCAAGGTACAGATGAAATAGTTACTAAACGTTTTGGTCTTGATTTACCAGAAGCTGATCTAGTTGAATGGGAGCAAGTGCTATATAAAGAAGCTAACCCTGAAGGTGAAGTCAACATTGGTATGGTTGGTAAATATATTGAATTACCAGACGCATACAAATCAGTAAATGAAGCATTAAAGCATGCCGGTATTCAAAACCAAGTTACGGTGAATATTGTTTATGTTGATTCTCAAACGGTTGAAAGCAAAGGCGTTGAAGCGTTAAAAGGTTTAGATGCAATTTTAGTTCCTGGTGGTTTTGGCGAGCGTGGTGTTGAAGGTAAAATACTTGCAGCACAATATGCACGTGAAAATAATGTTCCATACCTAGGTATATGTTTAGGTATGCAAGTTGCGTTAATTGAGTTTGCACGTAATGTCGCAAACATGGCTGATGCCCACAGTACTGAATTTAATGCTGAAAGTAATTACCCAGTTATTGGTTTAATTAACGAATGGTTAGATGAAGAAGGCAAGGTTGAATACCGAAATGAAAGCTCTGATTTAGGTGGTACTATGAGATTAGGTTCTCAATTGTGTCATTTATTACCAGATACTAAGGTAAACGAAGTGTATGGTAGTAACACTGTATATGAACGTCACCGTCATCGTTATGAAGTGAACAACAACTTTCGTGATCAATTAACAGAAGCGGGCTTAGTATTTTCAGGTTTATCATCAGACAAAAAATTGGTTGAAATGATTGAAATACCAAACCATCCATTTTTTGTTGCTGGTCAGTTTCACCCTGAGTTTAATTCTACGCCACGTGACGGTCATCCTTTATTTAAAGGTTTTGTTGCCGCAGCATTATCATTTAACAAAAAAGATTAATACAAAAAGCCGTAGTTTAACTACGGCTTTTTGTTAACGTAATTGAATTTTTAAGCGTTTAACGCTGAATAATTACAGTTTTATCGTTACGTTAAAAGCATTAAAAAACTGTTATTAAAATAGAAAGTTGCAAGTGGTGTTTTTAACTGCAAGTTCAGTAAAAAATTATCATTCGCTCAGTAAATAAAACTTCATGTGCTTATGTTGAAATAACAAATATAAGTTCAGAATAAACATACAAAGGAAAAATAATGTCAAATATTAGTAAAATCATTGCTCGTGAAATTATGGATTCTCGTGGTAACCCAACTGTTGAAGCTGATGTATATTTAGAATCAGGCGCATGGGGCCGTGCTGCTGCTCCTTCAGGTGCATCAACTGGTTCACGTGAAGCATTAGAATTACGTGACGGCGATAAAGCACGTTACTTAGGTAAAGGTGTATTAAAAGCAGTAGCTGCTGTAAATGATAGCATTGCACCTGCGTTAATTGGTCAAGATGCTTTAGCACAAGCTAAAGTTGATCAAATCATGATTGATTTAGATGGCACAGAAAACAAAGAAAACTTTGGTGCTAACGCTATTTTAGCTGTTTCTTTAGCAGTAGCAAAAGCTGCAGCTAATGCTAAAAACGTTCAATTATTTGAACACATTGCTGACTTAAACGGTACTTCAGGTGTTTACTCTTTACCATTACCAATGATGAACATCATCAATGGTGGCGAGCATGCTGATAACAACGTTGATATTCAAGAATTCATGGTTCAGCCTGTTGGCGCTGATAGCTTTAAAGAAGCGTTACGTATGGGCGCTGAAATTTTCCACGCACTTAAGAAAGTACTATCATCTAAAGGCATGAACACTGCTGTAGGTGATGAAGGTGGTTTTGCTCCTAACTTAGAATCTAACGCTGATGCATTAGCTGTAATCAAAGAAGCTGTTGAAGCTGCTGGTTACGTATTAGGTAAAGACGTTACTTTAGCTATGGATTGTGCTGCTTCTGAATTTTACGATGCAGATAAAGGTATTTATGACCTTACTGGTGAAGGCAAGCAATTCACAGCAAACGAATTTTCTGATTTCTTAGCGACACTTTGTGAAGAATACCCAATTGTTTCAATTGAAGATGGCTTAGATGAGTCTGATTGGGATGGTTTTGCTTACCAAACTAAGATCCTTGGTGATAAAGTTCAAATCGTTGGTGATGATTTATTCGTTACAAACACTAAGATTTTAGCACGTGGTATTGAGCAAGGTATTGGTAACTCTATCTTAATCAAATTTAACCAAATTGGTTCATTAACAGAAACATTAGCAGCAATTAAAATGGCTAAAGATGCAGGTTTTACAGCTGTTATCTCTCACCGTTCAGGTGAAACTGAAGACGCAACTATTGCTGATTTAGCTGTAGGTACTGCTGCTGGTCAAATTAAAACTGGTTCTTTATGTCGTTCTGATCGTGTTTCAAAGTACAACCAATTATTACGCATTGAAGAGTTCTTAGGCGATAAAGCGATATTTAACGGTTTATCTGAAGTTAAAGGTCAATAATTTAACTTCTATATTATGTTAAGCAAATAGCTTCAACATGACTCTATTTAAAAAAGCCAGCATCATGCTGGCTTTTTTGTTTTTGAATATTACTTTAAATATTGTTTTTCAGTATTGTTTAAAAGGAATTTTTGTAGAAAATTTTATCTTTTGTTGATGATAAAGTATTCTATAGCATAACGTTATTTATAAAGCTTATTAATGTAATGTCGCAAGAATCACTTTGGCCAGAAACTGCACCTTCAAATTGCTACGCAGAATTGTGTAATGCATTATATGAACGTGAACTAAATTTATTGGCAACTTCTCAAGTGACTTCTGTAAGTGGTGTTCAAGCTAAATTAAAAAGTTTACCTTATTATATTAAGCGTACAGCTGATGCGATGGTATCTAGTCAGCAAAATATGAGTTCCTTATCACTTGATACGCAAAATGCTTCTTGGTCATTTAAACAACAAAAAAAATTACCTTTAACAGGGCAAGAGCCTGAAAGTGTTTGGCAATGGTATCATACAGGTGGGTTAGCTGTTGGCTTGGTGATTCCTATTTTGGTTAATAATCGTATTGTGCTCGATTCAATCGATCGTATTGATTTGAGTACTGAAGATAATTTTCGCTTTAGAACCAATGTTTTTGGTTGGTTTGATGAGCAAAGAGTATTAAATAGTGCTATAAATAATGCTGCCTTATTAAAACCTAATAAGCGGGTGATGAACGCTGCTTGTGCAGGGCACTGCTGGCAAAGCGATCATACATATTTACCTAAAACGCTTTCATTAAGAGAATTACTATTATCATGTGCAATTAATTGGCGAAATTTTAAAAATACTGTGAGTTTTTAATTTACAGAGTGACTAAGGGTTTTATAATAGAGATCCACTTTATTTTATTTTGAGAACTATCAGCTATGCGCATAATTTCAGTTGTTTTGTTGATTTTCTTAATATTATTGCAACATAGATTATGGTTTGGTAAAAATTCAGTTACCGATTACTACAGTTTAATTAATGATGTTGAACGCCAAGTTGATACAAATACAAAACTGACTGCACGAAATAAAATTTTATATGCAGACATTGCTGATTTAAAGTCAGGTATTCAAGCAATTGAAGAAAGTGCTCGTAATGAACTGGGCATGATTAAAAACGAAGAAACATTCTTTAGACTTATTCCTAGTGATGAAAATCAAGAAACTGAAAAGCCATTAAACAGAGTTTCTCCTTAATGCTAGACATTCCTCAAAACTTTACTGTTGTTATTCCTGCTGCTGGCGTTGGTAAGCGCATGAAAGCAAATTGCCCAAAGCAATACTTATCGATTCATCAACATACTATTTTAGAGCACACAGTGTTTCGTCTACTTAGCCACCCATATATTAATGACGTTATTATTGCTTTAGGAGAAGTTGATGAATATTTTCCATCAACTACACTTTTTCAACATCCTAAAGTAACAACGGTTGTTGGTGGTAAAGAAAGAGTTGATTCTGTTTTAGCTGGTTTAAAAATACTCAGTGACACTGCACAGTCATGGGCTATTGTGCATGATGCGGCTAGGCCCTGTGTCACTCATGACGATATTTCACAGTTGATTGAGTCGTGTATTAATACAAATGTTGGCGGTTTATTAGCATCTAAAGTACGAGATACGATGAAACAAGCGAATGATTGTGTTGATATGACTATCACGCCAATAAAAACAACGGTAGAACGCAGCCATTTATGGCACGCATTCACACCACAAATGTATCGAACAAGTGATTTAATACAAGCGATAGAAAATGGTTTAACAGCCAATAAAAACATTACTGATGAATCATCTGCTATTGAACTTTTTGGCTTAGCAAGTCAGTTAGTTGAAGGGCGCAGTGATAATATAAAAATTACGACGCAAGATGATTTAGCAATGGCTCAATTCATACTTGAACAACAGCATAGTTAATATAATATTTTAGGTTGAAGGAAAAAATACATGCGAATAGGCCACGGTTTCGATGTTCACAAATTTGGTGGCGAAGGCCCTGTAGTATTAGCTGGTGTTGATATTGATTATGCACAAGGCTTTATTGCTCATTCTGACGGTGATGTTGCTATTCATGCTTTATGTGATGCAATTCTTGGGGCCTTAGCTTTAGGTGATATTGGCAATCACTTTCCTGATACTGATGATAATTATGAGAATATTTCTAGTAGAATATTATTAAGACATGTTGTGAGCTTAATGCATGATAAAGGTTACGAATTAGGTAATGCAGATATTACGATATGTGCTCAAGCACCTAAAATAGCACCTCATTTATTAGCAATGCGTACTGTGTTAGCTGAAGATTTACAATGTATTATTGAACAGGTGAATGTAAAAGCAACAACAACTGAAAAACTAGGTTATGTCGGCCGCAAAGAAGGCGTTGCTGTTCATAGTGTTGTTTTATTAATAGAACGTGATGACAGTAAAGTATAAATGAGTTGTATAAATGAATAATGATATGAACAATTTACCTTATTTATATGGTAAACCCACTTCACAAGGTGATTTACGCTGCCAACCTGAAGACTTCAAAGTGTATGAGTTATTACCTTTTCAAGCGAGCGGAGAAGGTGAGCATTTAGTTTTATATATTCGAAAAACTAATCAAAATACTGTATATATCGCGAAACAATTAGCGAAGTTTTTTGGTGTAAAAGAAGCGTTGGTTTCTTATGCTGGTTTAAAAGATCGATTCGCTGTATGTGAGCAACACTTCAGTATTCATTTACCAGGTTCTAAAATTACACACTTATCTGACATTAAGGCATTGTCAATTACAGGTGTTGAGGTCCTTTCTTTGCAACGACACAATAAAAAGCTACGAACAGGGGCTCTTTTAGGTAATCGTTTTGAATTAACGTTACGAAATATTGTGAACCCTGAAGGGTTAGAAAAACGTTGGGAACAAATTCGTTTAAATGGTGTACCCAATTATTTTGGCGAACAGCGGTTTGGCATTGAAGGTGCCAATATTGCCAAAGCAACGGCTTTGTTTGAAGGTAAAAAAGTTAAAGATAAAAAAAAGCGAGGCTTGTATTTATCTGCCGCGCGCTCTTTTTTGTTTAATCATGTAGTTGCGCACCGTATACAAAATAATACGTTTAATATATTACGTGCGGGCGATGTTTGTATGTTGTCAGGTACTCAATCAGTGTTTTTGGCTGAAAACATAGATGATACATTGAACGAACGCTTAAGTAGTTTTGATATAGATATTACCGCACCGTTGTGGGGGCGCGGTAGCTTAATGACATCAGCTGATATACTTACAGAAGAGTCTGCAGTGGTAGCACCTTTTAATACATTTACTCATGGTCTTGAACATTTTGGTTTAAAACAAGAGCGACGAAAAATACGGTTGACTTTGCAGTTAGAAAAAATGGCACTCGATGATAGTACACTAACCGTGTCGTTTTGTTTGCCCGCAGGTTGTTATGCTACCACTATTTTACGAGAGCTTATTAATTACCATGATGCAACACCACGTATTATTCGTTCTGAAAATGAACAGCTCAAGGATGCAAAATGAATATTTTATTGAGTAATGATGATGGTGTTAACGCTCAGGGCTTAAAGGTTTTATATAAAGCCTTATCACTTATAGCAAACGTCACTGTGGTCGCTCCTGATAGAAACTGCAGTGCGGCAAGTAATTCATTAACATTATTAAACCCTTTAAGAGTAACTCAGTTAGATAATGGCTTTTATGCTGTTAATGGTACGCCAACTGATGCTGTACATGTAGGGATTCATCAAATCATGAACACTCCACCAGACATTGTTGTTGCAGGTATTAATCATGGCGCTAATTTAGGTGATGATGTGATTTATTCGGGTACAGTCGCTGCAGCAACTGAAGGTCGACACACGGGCTTGCCCGCTATTGCGGTATCACTTAGTGGTAAAGGAGAGGAGCACTTTGACACTGCTGCTCAAGTAACAGTAAAAGTGATCAAGCAATTAATCAATAACCCTATTAATAATGATGAAATTATCAATCTTAATGTGCCCAACATTACTTTATCTGACATCAAAGGGATTCAGCTTACGCGCTTAGGCAATCGGTCAGCAGCTGAACCGATGACTAAACAGAAAGATCCATGGGGGCGTGATATATATTGGTATGGCAAATTAGGTGATGAAGCTGATGCAGCAATAGGAACAGACTTTCATGCAGTTAACAATAATTATGCTTCACTGACACCAATCAGTGTTGATATGACAGCACATAATAGTTTAAAAAGTATGACGACATGGATAAGTGAAATAACACTATGAGTAAAATAATTAATTCACGAATTAACGGTAAATCAAGCCGAAGTGGCGAAGTGTTAGCACATAAGTTAGCGGCTGAAGGTATTACGCATAAAGCGGTATTATCAGCAATAGCGCAATCACCTAGGCATATTTTTGTACCAGAAATATTGGCACATAAAGCCTATGACAATACAGCATTGCCTATTGGCCAAGGACAAACAATTTCTCAACCTTATATTGTCTCTAGAATGTCAGAATTAATTTTAGCAGATGGTGTGCCTGAGAATGTATTAGAAATTGGCACAGGATCTGGTTATCAAACGTCGATACTTGCTCAGTTAATTCCAAAAGTTTATTCCGTTGAACGCATTCAAGCATTACAGTTTCAAGCTAAACGCCGTTTAAGAGCAATGGATTTACATAATATATCAATGAAACATGGGGATGGTTGGAAAGGCTGGAAAAGTAAAGCGCCATTTCAAGCGATTATCGTAACTGCGGCACCTACTTCTATTCCAACTGATTTGTTAGAGCAATTAGCTGTTGGTGGCAAGTTAATTATACCTGTAGGGCAAGAGACCCAAGTGTTAAAAGTGATTACTAAAATAGAAACCGCTGATGGTTTTGAATACCCAGAACAACAAATTGAAATGGTAAAGTTTGTGCCATTAGTACCAGGAGATCTTTTGTGAAAATATTCAGTGTTTTATATGAATGGACGCTTAAGTGGGCTGAACACAAGTTCGCTTCTAGAATTTTAGCGTTATTATCATTTGCTGAATCGGTGTTTTTTCCTATTCCTCCTGATGTATTACTTGCCCCTATGGTCTTAGCTAAAAGAGAAAAAGCTTGGTATTACGCTGGCTTAACAACTATAGCATCGGTCGTCGGTGGTATTGTTGGTTACTTTCTAGGTGCTTATTTATTTGAACCTTTAATTGCACCTGCAATTGACTCTATGGGGTATACTGAAAGGTTCGATGTGGCGGTTGGCTGGTTTAATGAATGGGGAGTATGGGTTGTTTTTATTGCTGGCTTTTCACCTATTCCTTATAAGCTATTCACTGTAAGTGCTGGCTTCTTAAATATGTTATTCGTTCCTTTCTTGATTGCATCAGCGGTTGGCCGTGGTACACGTTTTTTCCTTGTTGCAGGTTTGATTCGATGGGGCGGGGAGCCTTTTGAGAAAAAATTAAAACAGTGGGTTGATATATTAGGCTGGGCGTTTGTTGTGTTAATTATTATCGCTTACTTTACGCTTAAGCATTAGAGGCTGCGATCTTTTGTTGTTAATTTACTGTTGATAGAATAATTAAGTGATGCAGGCCAATGCTTCAAATAAGTCATTACAAAATATAAGCACTAAATAGACTTTACGATTCAATTTGAACATGATTTATCACTAATAGATCAAAAATACGCAGAACATGATCAAACGAAGGCAAAAATTTTAATGGTCATGTTCTACATTAATATATTAATGT
>JALZUE010000140.1 GCA_023301705.1 Alteromonadaceae bacterium
GGGAAGGCTAGCCTTCCCCTGTGACCCCATCCAGGATTTTCTAGCATTATGGACATCCAGTGAGTATATTGGAATCATGCACAAAAAGTTTCTTGGAATTGTAGAATCTCAACCCGAAGTAATCGCAGCGAAAAGCATAAGAAGCGGGCAAGTAACATGGAGAACCCAAGAAGGGCGTGAGGCTTTTTTAAGGAGAGTTCGTATCACTAAACATGGCGGAAGAGAACAAATCTATGCCGTTGATAATAATATACCTAAAAGTATGCGGCCACAAGACCTTATGAAATTTAGAGTGGATGATAAGGTTGTTTCGTTTGAAATGATTCTTCATGAGAGTGAGCTGACAGAGTTGTTTTGGAAGGAGCTTTTTGATTACGTCGAATCCATACACAATAGAGAGCCTTTCGATTGGAGCACTTATGATGACTATCATGCAGGACGTACTCAAAAGGCTTGGGAGGATGGGTTGAAAAAATGATTTTTTCTGCGATGTCATGACAATGACGCTGATTGTCTAAGGCCGGTTAAAGGGGTGAGCGACAGTGTTTCTTTTTGTCCTTTCTGTCGGATAGCATGGATTGAGAGGTCGTATGGATAAGTATGTCGAACCAGAATCCATCGAACCGGAAAGGGAGTAACCGTATCAGCGTCATTGTATCACTGTTAGTTGGCGGGCTTGCCTTGGCCAGCTTTACGCTTTCCTTTGACGCCTTGCAGAAGTTAGCGGTAGAGAAGCAGGTAGTGCCGCAGAAGTTAGGCTGGATCTTTCCGCTTGTTATTGATGGCGGAATCGTGGTTTTTTCCTTAGCGTCACTAGAGGCTTCCTTGCGCAAGAAGTCAGCGAAGGCTCTCCAATTTCTTGTATTTTTTGTCACCGCAGGGAGTGTCTTTTTTAATATTAGTCACGTACCAGAGTTTAGCTGGCTAGCGATTATTTTGGCGGCTACTCCGCCAGTGCTCTTGTTTTTCAGTTTCGAGGTGCTCATTCACCTTGCCAAAGATCGAATGGAGATTAAATATATCGAGCAACGCGAAGAAGCGGAAAAACCCTTGAGCAAGGAAGCTCGCCTTCAGGAAGTGCGCAAGCTGCATGCACAGGGACTGAATGCGAAGGAAATCGCAGAGCGAATTCCTCATGTGTCGGTAAGGACAATTCAGCGAGATATGAATACGCGTGCTAATAAATGAAAAAACCAATGAGGATTACTTTCGGAAGTTAGGAAAAACACGTGATTTTTTTATTAAAAATGCAGGGGAAGTAAGGGCTATAGACGTCAAGAGTTTTGAAAATTGAATCTTTCGTTTGTAAAAGTAATACCCCCTAATAATTATATTTGAAATGAAAGATTTAAACAAAGAGCAATTATTGAGGATATATAGAACTGCGGACGATGACGAGCTTTCTTGTTACCAAATCACACCCATCTTAATAGCGGGTAGAGAATTGAATGAACATCAAAACGACTATGTGATGATGTTAGATGATTTGCTTTCTAAGGAAACCATAGAAAGCCCTTTGTCTGTTTACCGGGTGTGCGGAGCCAATTTTATAGAGCAGATTAGGGATTTCGGTGGCCGATATTTATCGTATGTATCAACATCTTCTACATTTGGAGAAGTACTTTCTTTTACTAAAGACTACGAAAAATGTGGGGCGATTCTATTGAAAATTAATATCCCCAAAGGAGCGAATGCGGTAAGAGTTTCTAGTGATGAAGTAGAGAATATTGAAAATGAAGAGTATCTATTACCCAGGAATACTAGGTTTGAGGTTGTTCAGGATACATTAGAGCTAGAATTCGAGGATGAATTTTTGATAGGTGCGAGAGGTTGTAACTTCTCTGCAATGTACGAACTAAATGTTATGATTGACTAACAAAAAAGCCCCGATTGGGGCTTAACTGTATTCTTTTTCCTCTGCTGAGACTGCTTCACTGAATCGTTGTGGAGTGTAGTAGAGGTCTCGCTCGATTTTCATGCCTAGGGGTAGCTGTAGTTCGATGAATTCTCGGAGGCTGATTGTTCCCCATTCAGGGAACGGCATTCCTGTTACGAAGCCAAATAGGATCTCTTCCTGAGGATCATATTCTGAAATGTACCAGGTTTGGGCTCCAACGGGGTTGAAATACTTCGCTACGATCAGAGGGTCTGCTGATCCTGTGTTTTCCTCTAGGTGTTCTCAGAACGCTTTCTCTAGGTCACTGGGCATAAGAAACTCTCGATAGTCAGGCTGATTACCGTATGGGAACCGACCGTTTTGTGATACTGTTGATTTCATGTGAAAAATGATTAGAATTAGAAAAGAGAACGTCAAATGACGCTCTCTATGAAGTTATAGACCGCTTATTCAAGACTAGGCGGTTTTTTGCAGTTCTTGGTGTTGCTTATAACGTTTGTAGGCATCTTCTCCGAAGAGGGCTTGTAAGAGGCTAGGGTAGACGTAAAGCTCGTAGGGACTACCAAAGCTTGTGATTCCCACCCAAGTTTCCAGCTCGGTATCGAGGACTGGGATATTGGCCGAGATCAGTTTTTCGTAGTCTAAGTAACAGAAGCTGGGGAAAACGAGCCATTGGTATATATCAACTGGGTCGCCATCAGGATCCTCCTCCCGTCCCTCTATATCGCTCATATCGATAACTTGTTTATCGAAAAGCTCGTTCACCAACATTGTCTGATTAATGTGCCCAGAGATAAGGTTCTGCATCGCCCCACTAAAAGAATAAACCATGATGATATGGTTAAGAATAAATGAGCCTTTTGACTCACGAATCATAGCAATCCCGAGAGGCTAGGGGGCAACTTGGAGACCGACTGAAAGGAGGTTCTAGGTTGTGAAATTTAGGGTGCAGCGAAAATCCCCGCGCAGTTGGAGGGATTACAATGAGAAGTGAGGAAAGGATAGAAAAGGTGGTTTCTCTACAAAATTCACTGCACGTCCTGACTAAATTAAAGGAGTATCCAGAGGCTACTCAAAGAATTGCGGGTATATCCATTTCCAATCCTCTTCTTTCAGTTCGCAGTCTCTAATCTCCGAGTTTAGTCTGAAATTGTCGATCGCTTAATAATTTCGGTGATCTTTCTGATCGGTAGTTCTTGTGCGCGTAGCGCTTCTATAGAGTGTCTTTCTTCGTGTATTAGGCGGGTTTATTATGCAAAAATCTGTCAAAGGCGGCCTCGGGATTCGAGCCTTTAGGTGTTTCGCTGGTTGGTTGAGTCCGCAACTTATAAACGCAAAAGTATTTAGAGAGACAATCCTCTCTAAATACTTGAGCCGTATCTTGATATTCATTCTAGTTACTATAGAAAAAGAATCATATCGACTTTTCCTAAATTGTACGCAAGCCGAGCAGAATACCTTGAAGCATAGAACAATACAGTAACTTCTGTAGAGGCTGATATGTACTTCTTGGGTACCGTTTCGCTATAGACAAACGCGATTTTGAGAATAGGTTTCATCTTTTCAAAATTATTTTTATCTGATCTTAAACTATACAACATTTTAACTAAAGTTCCTCAGATCAATATTTGGAACACCCGCAAAAAAAGTATTGACTCGCACAAATTTTCTATTATTGTACGCCAGTCAAATAAACTCAATATTGTGGTTTACTAGACGTTGTAGTGTCATTTTTGACTCTTCTATTAAGCCTCTTTGTTTTGGACTCGCTAAAGCAACTCAAAGAGGTTTTCTTTTATGATGTATTTTTCATTGCGATATTATGATAATATAACCCCTCTGTTTTTAAAGGTTTATTTTAAAAAAATCACTTAGCTAGTGTCAATTATACAGAGGTCTTAATTTTCTTTTCTAATATGATATTTTTATGGAGGATTTAACTTTGCGGCGTAAGAGGTTGCAAGTTAGATTTTAAAAGGGTTTGATGTTGTTTTTTGTTTTGAGTTACTCAAGCGTATCAAGGAAATTTCAATAGCTACAAAATATTGACAAAGCTTGAAAAAAACGTAGTTTCGAGTAATGAATGAAGATTTGCTCTGTAAATTGGGGTTGAAAATAAAGAGTGACCGAATTAAAGGAGGGTGGACTCAAGGAAACCTTGCCGCACAACTCGATAAGTCGCCACTGAAACCTATTAAATTCAAAAATAAAAAAGTTTCAGAGAATTATATATTGCGAATCGAGAAAGGTCAGCGAAAGCACATTAAAAATGAAGAGATAAAGTGGATCGCAGACACTCTACATATAAATAGTCGCAGATATTTAGATGTGCTTGACCCCGGTAGTAGAAACCTAATTTCCGATCTAACCGACAAAATTAAAGATCATCACGAACGGTCGTCCTTATTTGCTATGCCCGCTAGTACTGGTGATGAATCCTCTGATAGCCCTCAAATAATCCTACTATATTTCTACTTTCTTATGAATACAGAAGGTAGGCTTACTATAATAAAAAAAGAACATCGATACGTTAGCCTTATTTTACTCACCGCTTTACTTAGTCGATATACATTCTTGGAGGATGGTTGTATTAAAACGAAAGAATTTCACCTTCATGAGTCGAGAGAACTAATTGACGAGCTCTTTGGGGCTATTAATCGACATAATGTATTAGCTTCCTTAGATTTTGATATTCCCAGTGAAAAGCTCATTAAGTATATTTCAGAAAGAATTAGTGTTTATACGATATTTACTCCTGAAACTGAAGGGGCTGAGAATAATGAGGAGCGCAGAGGTTTGAAACTGCTTCAAGAAATAGCAGATTTAAACCCTGTAAGTTACTTTACTTTAGTTCCGTACCGCGCCGGTAGAGAATACTCATCATACTACTCATTTGGAGGTAATAAATATGGAGAGCTTAGGGCTCATGACGCAGAGCAAGTCTCTACTCGATTCAAAATGATTGAAGACGCTTATTATGACGATCTAAAACAGGTGACGAAGATCCCTTTTGATCATAATCAAGTGGATATGATAATAAAGACAGCTAAAATATGGGGTATTAATTTTAAATGAAAAGTATTTATATCACTAATCAAAAGCAAACATTTTGTAAGGGAGGATAGCGGTTCCCTCACTGACAGGCGTATAACGCGGGCACTTGCGATAATGGTGTTAAGAGCAAGGTATGCATCCGAGGATAGTGGGCTTGTTAAATTAAGCTAAGTGTTTGTGCATAAGTGCAGATACCGACTTGATAGCACTGACAATTTGCGTTAGTGCGGTGCCCTTGGCGGTTTGTTTTTCTCAGTTTAGCCAGTTTATGATGGCGGCTTGGGCTTCGGTGAGGGCTGTTTCTTGGGTGAAGTATCCTACGGGTTCAAAAATAGAGGGGCTGTACGTGATACCTGTGGTGTTGGTGCTGATAGATATTCCGTATTTACAGTAGCCTTTAGGGCTTTTGGCTAGGTGGATCTTGATTTGCATTCAGGGCTTGTCGATGAGGGTGTGTTCCTCGATAGGTTCGATGATTACTCCGTGCTGGTTTGTGCGGAATCACCAGAGGGTGCGGAGCTCTGACAGGGAATCGGGGCTTTGGAGCCACGCGGCTTGGTATTGCTCCTTCAGCCGTTGGTAGACGGAGGTGAAGTCCAGTCGCTCGAGAGGATCCTGTTCTACTGGGGAGGCGTGTTGGGGAACGTGTAGAATTGAGGCGATTTCTTCTTGCACTTCTCTTGTCAGGATCGATTGACCCTGAAAGTGTTTCTCGTTATCAGGAACAGCTAGCGAGAAGGGGGTAGGAGTGAAGCTGTCGTCACGGAGGAGATATTGCCCAGAGGAGTCCTCTAAGAGTTGCCACTGGTCAAAGGTGAAGTCTGTCCATTCGGGGTAGAGGAAGCCAGTGACAAAGCCGTGAAAGACTCCATGATCATACTGTGTGGCATACCACTGAAGACTGGATCACGGGAGGAAGTATTTGGCGATGACAATAGGATCTTCGCTGGTATTGTTGTGTTCGCTGAGTGCCTGAAATAAGGCTTGGAGGTCAGCAGGGAGCAGTGAGGCGCGCTCAGGGGTGTCGGATGAGTGTAAGGACATTTTTTATTTTAGTAGGCAGTTTTTGTGAAAGTGAGGCCTATGATATGAAGGACGCAAGAAGAGTCAAAAAGAAGGAGCTAGAGCGCTGAGATTAGGGTGTTTTTGAGCCGTTTTACTCTTTGTGCCGGGTAAGGGTTTCCTAGGTCATGGCGCTTTGCGACCCAGTCATGAAAGGCTTCTTTATCGAAAGGGCTTAGGTTTGTTTCTCGTACGAAGTCCACTTCGAATTGATCGCTGTCAATGTGGTCGAGGTCGTTTATATAGCTTGCGACTGCGTCTCTTAGCCTTTGCCGTTCGGAGCGTTGCTTCTCCATAGCCTTTTCTGAGACTTGGATCTCGGTCTCTCGCTCTTGCCGTGCGGTATCGCGCTGGTGTTTTTTCTGTGCTTGGAGCTTAAGGGCGTCGTCTTGGTAATCGTGTTTAATGGCACGGGTAAGCCAGCCTCCAGTGCTGGTATGGATTTTCCCTGTACGAACTTGCTGCTCTGCCATGGCGATTTTCTCTAGCAGGTAGGCTTCTCCATAAGCCTTGAGCCACTGGATAGCGATTCCATCCCCTATGCCCATTTTGATACACTGCTTGACGACGGGGTTCTCAGAGGCGTCATTGAGGTTGAATTCGTCTTTGACTCCTGGGATCTGTAGTTGTGCTTGGTTAGGGTTGTCTTCCACTAGAAACTGTAATCCTGTGACGCGTCTCCCCTCCCTGAGAGTGGTAAGTGTGAGACTGATGTCGGAGACTTCATTGATTTCCTTTATGGCGGGTTTCAAGATGCGGCGGTTGAGTTCGGCAAATGATTCGTAGAGTTTTTTGCCCGAAACCCCCATGAATTTACGAAAAAGTTCGATTTCCCACTTGGGTGTGAGTCCTTGGAATTTTTCGTTCTTCCGATAGCGTGCGCAGTTTTCGTAAAGGTAGAGGGAGTATTTGGAGCTGAATTGACGTTGGGCGATGAGGCTGATTTTGGCGAAAACCTCGGGATCGTAGAGGTGCTCGGCGAGCTCTTGGTCGAAGCCATAAGTAAAGGTGTCTGAGCCAAAGTGGATTCAGGCAGAGGAAAGGTAGTTGTACACGTTCCAGGAGATTTCCTTTCCCTTGCTATTCTTCCCTATCCATTCGATTTGAATTTTGGCGATATTTCGGATTGCTTCTTTGATGGATTGGCGGTCGCCTGAGGAATAATTAATGAGCTCGCAGAGGGCAGAGTAACGCATAGTGTGCTTCCCTTTTTCCTTAAGTTTTGGGTAGGCATTAATGAGTAAGACATTGTAAATCTTATGCTCTAGGAGGCTGAGATTAGCCTCGACGTGAACGGTTGCAATATGCTTCTTGAGCATCGAGTTCTTTTCGAGAATCGTGGCAGGGCTTAGTTCGTTCGCTCAAGACATATGACCATTGATAAAAATACTGAGGTCAGTATAGTGAGATAGATGACCACGTCAAATTTTGTGACGGTCATGAAACTATATCTATGATGACCGTCTACGGTATGAGAGGAAGGGCTGATCACTAAATAAGAAGGACGTTTTCGCATCAGAATGGGCGAGTTGACATTTACGCCAACTGTAAACGGTCAGGATAGGAATAGAGAGTACCGTAAATGGTCATAATAGCGGTATTCTTGAACTGTAAAGAGTCATAATAGGGCAGCTACTGTAGACCGTCAGGATATGGATCCTTCCCTACTGGAGAAGGTCATCTATCTTCCTGTATATGGTCATCTAAGCTACTGTAAAAGGTCAGGAAGAGAACTGTAAAAGGTCATTATAGGTGCGGGTACAGGGCTCTGCCATGCGGAAATGGAGAGCCTAAAGGTATTAAAAGGTTACTAAAGAATATTAAACAACAAGGAGGGTTGTGAGGTAGATAGAGGAGCGGGGCTTAACGCTCTCGCTCATCACGATCTTTTTCATTATCTTGGAGGAATTGGTGGAGAGAAGATTGTTCGTTTTTCTCGTGTTCCATTTCTTCTTCTCGGTCTCGGGCTTGTTGCTTCAGTTTTTTGAGGAGAGACGGTTCCGCGGGAGCATCGAAGCCTCTGGCGATATTAGTGAGGTCGGTATCGGTAAATTCTAGTTCTTGTGACATGGTTTTATTGGGGGCTAATGGTTATTTAGGCTGAGGCGTTGGCGGCAGCGTTCACGGAGTCGAGTCAGTCGGTCATGGGCAGTAGCTCTAGCGAGGCCCACTTCCCTAGCCGCGTCCTCGATGGAGTATCCGTATCGGTGATGCAGCCAGAAGAGGCGTTTACTAATTTCATCGTATTCATCAGGATAAAAGATTTCCCAAAACTGCTTAAAGAGGCGTTCCTCATCTTGAGCTGATTCAGCCTCGTTTCTCTCAGGGGTGATTACGCCGTCATAAGCGTGGTCGGAAAAGTCCAGGTCAGGGCGGCGTTTGATCTTTCGGTAGTAATCAATGAAAACCTGTTTAGCCTTGCGGTAGAGCAGGGCTTTAGAGGTGAAGTCTGTTTTCTCGAAATAGCGATGAACATGAGCCCATAGCTCCTGAGAAAGGTCTTCAGCAATTTGCCAATCCTTACAGAGCCCATAGAGGTAGTGAAGCATGGCTCCACTATGTTCCTCTAGAGTATTCTCGAAGAGGGTTAAACGTTGTGTAGATGAGTTCGTCATAATTAAGAGTGGAATTAGTGCCAGCACGTGACACGTCCTCATGATCTCTCTACGTGCATTATTGGGGATGATCCGAAAAAAGGTAAGGAAAATTAAAAAAGATAAGTTCTGAGATTATCGGATGCAGGAGAGGAGCAGAGCGTACGAATGGACAATGAAAGACAACCCGAGCCAAGAGAGGAAACGAGCCTATGTAGGTAGTTCAAAAGAACAATTATTGACTTTAGATGAAGTCGCAAATCGGTTATGCTTATCGAAGCGAGGAGTTTACCGATTGATCGCTAGAGGAGAGTTAGCCAAGCCGCTGAAAATTGGTGGAGCGACGCGCCTTTGTGAGAGTGATCTGGAGCTGTTCCTTGAAACCCTAAAATCCGCACGAGCATGATTTGTCACGTATATAAGAGAAAGAGGAAGAAGAACGGAAAGACTGTGATGGATCGCTTTTACCGAGGCCGTTACCGTTTGGATGGAGATTATCAGGTGTCGGAGGTTGCGTTAAGTACAGCTGATAAGCAAGTAGCCGAGCAAAAGCTTCGCGAATTGATCAAGGAAAAGGAGCAGGAGCGAGCAGGTATTATTATACCTAAACTGAAGCGAGAATCTGCAACGAGACCGCTTGTAGAGCACTTGAGAGACTTTATCGGAGATCTCCAAACAATGGGGCGGGTGGAGAGATATTGCAAAGGAGTAAATGGTAATGTGAGTAAGCTACTGAAGGATCTAGGGTGGCAAGTTGTGGCTGAGGTGAACTCGAATGATTTTATCCAATGGCGCTCCAGCCAAAGTATTAAACCAAAGACTCTGAACGGGTATCTGAATGCGATGAATACGTTCCTTAACTGGATGGTTAAGCAAGAGCGGATTTTACATAATCCTCTGAAGCTGGTGGAGAAGGTCGATATCCGAGGAACACAGCAGAAAAGGCGTGCGATTACAGACGAAGAGTTTACTCGGCTCCTCCAGGTCTCTGAGAATTATCGTTTACTCTATATTAGCGCGGTTTATACAGGGTTACGGCTCGGAGAGTTATCGGGGTTACGCTGGGTCGATGTAAAGCTGGAGGATCAACAACCACATATTCATGTTCCTGCTAATTTGACTAAAAATAAGCTACAAGCGATTGTGCCACTTCACCCGCAGTTGATGAAAGAATTTAAGGAGGAGCAAAGAGGAAAAGCGCTAACCGATACCGTATTCCCTCAATATAAGAACCCCGACAGACGTTTTCAGCGACATCGTAAGGCGGCTGGGATTGAATCGATTGATGCGACAGGGCGAAAGCTTGATTTCCATTCATTCCGCTACACCTTCGCCACTAAATTAGCGCTCCAAGGGGTTTCTCAGCGCCTGACTCAAGAATTGATGCGTCACAGTGACCCTCGTCTTACCGCTAATCTGTATACCGATGTGTCGCATCTTCCAACCTTTGAGGCTGTCCAGCAGCTAGAGTGGATCAATGAGGGCAAAGAGGAATTAGGGACACATATAGGGACACAAAAGGGAGACTTAAGCAGTCATTTACTGTCACAAAATGGCTCGACGGAAAGAGAGAGCGTACCCCTAGAAACCTTATATAGTATAAAGAAAAAAACCGCCAATCCGTTAGGATATGGCGGTTTAGTAATGGTCGGGGAGACAGGATTCGAACCTGCGACATCTGGTACCCAAAACCAGCGCTCTACCA
>JALZUE010000141.1 GCA_023301705.1 Alteromonadaceae bacterium
AAAACCATCAGATGTTTTGGCTAGTGATGACAAGCCTATTGAAGTACCCGAGGTTGTTGATGCTGATTACGTTATTATTGATTCACATGAAACGTTAGATATTTGGTTAGAAAAACTAAATAATGCACCATATTTCGCTTTCGATACTGAAACTACCAGTGTTGATTATATGAAAGCCGAGTTAGTGGGTGTGTCTTTTTCATGTGAAGTAGGCGTAGCAGCTTATGTGCCTTTGGCGCATGATTACGATGATGCACCTGCGCAATTAAACCTTGATGAAGTGTTAGCAAAGCTTAAACCTATTCTTGAAAGCACAACGATTATCAAGCTTGGCCAAAACCTTAAATATGATGCACATGTGTTAAAGCATTATGATATTACTTTAGCGGGTGTAGGCTACGATACTATGCTGGCATCTTACTGCTTAAATAGTGTTGCTACACGCCATAATATGGATGCATTAGCAGAAAAGTATTTAGGTTATAAAACCGTACACTTTCAAGATATTGCAGGTAAAGGTGCTAAACAGTTAACCTTTAACCAAATAGATATTGAAAAAGCGGGTCATTATGCCGCTGAAGATGCTGATATTACTTTGCGTTTACATTTAGTGTTATTTCCTCAACTTGAAAAGTCTCCTAAGCAGTTAGCGGTATTTAACAGTATGGAAATGCCGTTAATGACAGTATTAACCCAGATGGAACACACCGGTGTGTTAATCGATAGTGACTTGTTGTCAGAACAAAGTACTACTATAGGCCAACGTTTAGATGAATTAGAAAATGAGGCGCATAATATTGCAGGTAAAAACTTTAATTTAAGCTCTCCTAAACAGTTACAAGAAATTTTATTTGTTGAACAAAAAATCCCGGTCATCAAAAAAACACCTAAAGGAGCGCCTTCAACGGCGGAAGAAGTATTACAAGAGTTAGCACTTGATTATCCGTTACCTAAGCTTATTTTAGAACACCGCGGATTAAGTAAGTTAAAGTCAACGTATACTGATAAATTACCATTAATGGTAAGTGATAAAACAGGTCGTGTGCATACATCGTATCAACAAGCGGTTGCAGCAACGGGGCGTTTATCATCAACTGATCCAAACTTACAAAATATTCCAATTCGAAGTGAAGAAGGTCGTAAAATTCGCCAAGCGTTTATTGCACCAGAAGGTTATAAAATCGTTGCTATTGATTACTCTCAAATAGAGTTACGTATTATGGCGCATTTATCAAAAGATAAAGGTTTAGTGAGTGCGTTTGCTGAAGGTAGAGATGTTCACCAAGCAACTGCAGCAGAGATATTTTCGGTTGAATTATCTGACGTGACAACAGAGCAAAGACGAAGTGCTAAAGCAATTAACTTTGGTTTAATTTATGGTATGTCAGCTTTTGGTTTATCTAAACAAATTGGTGTCGCGCGTAATCAAGCACAAGATTATATGAATACATATTTTGAACGTTACCCTGGTGTATTACGTTATATGGAAGAAACGCGTCAGCAAGCTAGTGAGCAAGGCTATGTTGAAACTATTCTAGGTAGACGTTTGTATTTACCTGATATTAAATCAAAAAACGGTATGCGTAAGAAAGCGGCTGAACGAGCAGCCATTAATGCACCGATGCAGGGGACTGCGGCAGACATTATTAAAAAAGCAATGATTTATGTTAACAAGTGGCTAATTAAGAATGCCGATGATCGTATTAAGATGACGATGCAAGTGCACGATGAGTTAATTTTTGAAATTCATGAAGATATTCTTGAAGCTACGATTAAACAACTTGTTTTACTGATGAATAATGCAGTTTCTTTATCTGTACCGTTAATTGCAGAAGCTGGTTATGGTGATAACTGGGATGAAGCACATTAAATGATGTAAGCTTTCATTTTATTACATGATTAGTTTTGTTATTTGCTTTTTAGGTATTATGCGTATTAGATGTTTAGTTCGCGCGAAATAGCCACTAAAAACCAAGAAAAATCAACCTAAAAAGATCAACAAACCCGAGTGAAAATATTAATTTCACTCGGGTTTTTATTTCTTAAACTTTCTTTTTAAAGTATTTACTCAATAATTTTAAGTACTTAGCTTTACTACCTTTTTAAATCTAAAATATAGATTAATACAATCGATTTTAATTGATTTATTCTTTTAGTATATACCATCATAATTCTTTTCAAGCAATCAGCAAGGCGAAGTTAAACTTCCTTTGAGCTAACTAATTTATCACTTTAATCCGTAAGAGCTGAGTTACTAAATAACTAGCTTTACATCAAAAAACTATTGGAGAATACAATGAACATTAAAAATGTATTAATTATTTCAGCAACTTTATTAAGTGTAACTGGTATTGCAAATGCAGATACTGTGAATTCACAAACTGAATATTCAAGAGCAAATCACTCAGGCTTCAGTCTTGGTTTTCAGTCTTCAAGTAGTGTAACTGCTGTGACAAGTCAAAGTGTTGAAAATAATAATGAGCAAAGTAATATTGCGAGTAATGAGAAAGGTTTTGCTCTTGGTTTTCACGGACCATCTAAAGTCACAGAGAAAGAAGAAAATATTACGGCTAAAAAGTCTGCTTCTGAAAAGAAAGTTGAAGATGTTAACAAAGTAGCAGATAGTTTTTATATTGGTTTTAATTCATAAAGTTTGAACATAACTAATAAATATCAGTAATATAATTTGTGAAAAAAGCACTGTGTAAAACCGCTAAGGTTATGCCCAGTGCTTTTTTATTATATGTTTTAGTTGAAAATTACTCTTCTTCGCCAGAAACAATTATTTGATTACGGCCATTTTCTTTCGCAGAATATAAAGCTACATCGGCCAATTGCATTTGTTCTGTTAATGTCCCTTCACCATCAAAACACACACCTATACTAATACTCATTGATATTTGGTGTTCTTGGAAGTCAATGGCTGAAACGGCAATTTCACGTCGAAAGTCATCGAGTTTTACATGTATTTGATCATGGTCGGCACCACCAATTAACACAGCAAATTCACCTGCGCCCAAACGTGATATTAAACCTTTACCTAAGTGCTTTCTCATATATAAGGCTAAAAGTTTTAGTGCATGATCACCAGCATCATGTCCATAACTTTCATTGACTTGCTTAAAGTGGTCGACATCTAAAATAGCTAATGCATAAGGAATCTGTTTTTTCTTGTAATAGCTTAAATGTGAAGCACCTTCTTGAAAAAATACTCGTCTATTTGGAAGCTCAGTAAGGTAGTCAGTATTAGCGGCATGTTTGATTTGCTCAAAGTTATTTAAGCTTTCAATATTTTGAGTGATTCGACAATAAAACTCTTCAGGACAAAATGGTTTACGTAAAAAGTCATCAGCACCATTTTTAATAAAACGTGCCGAGTGAATACCATTCGTTGCACCTGATATACCGATAATAGATAAACGGTCACGACCAAAGTGTTTCCGAAGCTCTATAGTAAGCTTAATACCATCAACAACGGGCATTTCTAAATCAGTGACAACCATTTTTATATTTTTATTTGCTTGCATAACCTCTAATGCTTGCTGACCATTTTCGGCAGAAAAAACAGTAAAGTTACGGCGTTTTAATAATTCAATAATATGATTACGTGCAGATAATGAATCATCGACAACCAAAACACCAATATTTTGATTAGTGCGTTGAGAATGTAGTATACGTTTTAAATAAAGAAATGCTTGGCTATTTTCTTTTGGAATATAGTCGATAACACGCTGTGATAGAATTTTTTGACGTGTATCATCATCCATTTTTCCGGTTAATACAACACCCGGTATTTTATGTGATAATACTTCAGGTATTGCTTCACCATTAGTCGCATCAGGAAGTGCATAATCTATGGTAGCAGCAAAAAAATCAGTACTTTTTGCTAAAATTTCTTTAGTTTCAGCTAATGACTTAGCAATTGTTACTTCAAAGTTTAAGGCTTCACCAATTTGCCTAATTACGGTTGAAATTGGCTTACTATCTTCTACTACTAATAATTTTTCAGGCATGCGACTACTCAACTTTTATATTTGTATTATTATCTATTAGCTTTTTACAAGTATAAAAACTTAAGTGACCATTGTTTGACAAACAGCTTCTTATTTAAACCGCTATATACTCGAAATACTAATAAATTTGATCCTCAATAAATAAGCGTAGTCGAATCTCATTAAATTGCTTGTAAATTTGCATAAGAAACTACCAACCATTTAGTACCAACGTCTTCAAACTTAATTTGTATACGGCTTTGCTGACCACTGCCTTCGTAATTTAATACTACGCCAGCACCAAACTTTGCATGCTTTACACGTTGCCCTAAAGAAAACCCTGTATTTTCAAATGTTTCTGTTGTGAATGCTGCTGAAAACCTGCCAGTAGTTACGGGCTTTGACACTTGGTTTTGTACGCGAATTTCATCACAACAGGCCTCAGGTAGCTCACGTAAAAACCGGCTTTGTTTATGATACTTTTCTTGTCCGTATAAGCGTCTACTTTCGGCGTGACATAAGTAAAGCTTCTCCATCGCTCGGGTCATACCTACATAGCAAAGGCGACGTTCTTCTTCTAAACGAGTAATGTCTTCTTGTGATTGTTGAGAAGGAAACATACCTTCTTCAAGCCCAGCAATAAAAACCAATGGAAACTCTAAGCCTTTTGCTGAATGCATTGTCATTAATTGCACGGCAGGTTCGTAATCGTCTGCCTGTGACTCACCAGATTCTAATGCTGCATGAGTTAGAAAAGCGGTAAGCTTTGTTTGTTCGCTTTCTAATTCAGGATCTATTTCATACGTTTGGCAAGCGGTGACTAATTCGTTTAAGTTTTCTATTCTGGCTTCAGCACGCTCTCCTTTTTCGGCTTGATACATCGCTTTTAAGCCTGAATTTTGAATCACACTGTTAGCTTGTTGATCAAGGTTTAAGTCACTGGTGTCATCTTCTAATTGATCAATTAAATGCACAAAGCTTTGAATGGTTTTAGCCGCTCTTCCTTTTAATTCTTGCGCATTTAACATATGTGTACAAGCTTGCCATAAAGTTGAGCCTAAACTACGAGCGGCATCTCGAATTAAGCTTAATGACTGGTTGCCAATACCACGCGTTGGTGTATTAATTATACGCTCAAATGCAGCATCATCGTCACGATTATTAATTAAGCGTAAATAAGCGAGTGCATCTTTAATTTCTTGGCGTTCAAAAAATCGTAAGCCACCATAAATACGGTAGGGGAGATTCGCTTGTAATAATGCTTCTTCTAATAAGCGAGATTGTGCATTACTACGATATAAAATAGCCACTTCATCTAATGAGCGTTTACCTTGCCAGTCTTTAATGCGAGCAGCAATAAAACGGGCTTCATCTAAATCATTAAAAGCGGTGTAAATTGAGATTTTCTCTCCCGCTTTATCTTCAGTCCATAAATCTTTACCAAGACGGTTATTATTATTACCAATCAGTTCATTAGCAGCATTTAGAATATTGGCAGTCGAGCGATAGTTTTGCTCTAAACGAATAGTTTGTGCATCAAAGTCTTGAACGAAGCGCTGTATATTTTCAATTTTAGCGCCACGCCAACCATAAATAGATTGATCATCATCACCAACAATCATGACACGGCTTTGTTTAAGCCCTAAAATATTTAACCAAGCATATTGAATAGCATTGGTATCTTGAAACTCGTCGACAAGAATATGACGAAAGCGCTGTTGATAATGTGCTAATAATTCTGGGTTATTAAGCCACAATTCATGGGCTCTTAGTAATAACTCAGCAAAGTCTACTAAGCCTGCTCGATCACAAGCTTCTTGATAAGCTTTATACACCTTAACAAACATTTGTTCGGTTGGATCATAGTGTGTTTCAATATGATTAGGGCGTAAGCCTTCGTCTTTTTTACCATTGATGTACCACAGAAATTGTTTTGGAGGCCAACGTTTTTCATCAAGCTCTAAGGCGCGAACAATGCGTTTTACTAAGCGTTGTTGGTCGTCTGAATCTAATACTTGAAAGGTTTGTGGTAATTTAGCTTCTTGAAAGTGCATGCGTAATAATCGATGCGCTAAACCATGAAAAGTTCCTATCCACATGCCATGAGTGTTGCCGTTTACCGTTTGCTCAACACGTGCACGCATTTCAGCTGCTGCTTTATTTGTAAATGTTACCGCCAAAATACTATGGGCAGACGATTGTTCAACTTGCATTAGCCAAGCAATGCGCTGAACTAGAACACGTGTTTTTCCGCTACCAGCACCTGCAAGTACCAACATGTTTTGTAAAGGAGCGGCAACAACATCTCGTTGTTTATCATTGAGAGAATCAAGTAGTTCAGAAACGTCCATAGAGGGTACACTTATTAATTAGAGTGGTAAATTAAAATAATTTAGTTAAGTCGGTGACTTGATTAAGTTCTATATCGGGTAAGGCATGAATAGGCTTACCTATATCGTAACAGTTTAACCATGCACTATGAAAGCCAGCACGCTGTGCACCTAAAATATCAGCATAACCACAATCACCTACATGTAATATTTGTTTAGGCTTTAATTGTAATTTATTGCAGGCCAGCTGAAATAAATCACAACTAGGTTTTTGTTTTAAGTTTTTTTCGGCATGAAAGGTATAATCAAAATAATCAGCTAAACCTATTGTTTTCGTACAGACATTGCCATTACTGATAGCAACTAATCGATAACGCTTTTTCAGGTTACTTAGTAATTGATGAATATTTTTCGGTACAGTGACTTTATTACGATGTAATGAAAAATGAAGCATTGCTTGTTCAGCTTCTGCTTGAGCTTCTAATTTCGGTAAACCGAGTTGTGTAAAACCTAATGTATAGGTATGCAAGCGCATAGCAGTAACATCATTTTTTATTAATGGATTACTCGTAAGCACTTGTTTTGCATAAGGAGCCCAAAAACTAGTACTGCCTATAGCTACATTGTTTTTTTTAGCGTGGTCAATTAACGGTTTTATTACATCGTTTGTTGAGGTTTTCGCTGAAGATAATACACGAAGACGGTCATCAAAATAACATTGCATTGCCCGTATAGTATTGAGCATAACTTGCTTATTACTATACAGGGTATCGTCTAGGTCAAAACTAATAGCGCGAATAGCGCCAATACGTCGATTAAATCGCAAGGTTATTTCCTAAATTGTTCGTTCAGTGATGAATACGCTTGTTTACATATGAGAATAAATTAACTTACCCACTAACTTACGAAATTGCCCGAGTAGTAAGGTATCCATATTTGGATCAAAATGTTCGGCATCGTTACTCATAATAGCTAAAAAGCCATAAGGTGTATCTAGATGAGATAAACGAATTAACACAACAGAACCTATTTTTTTATTCACGAATGGGCCGTCTTCAGAATCATTATTGAATAAAGAAAGTTGTTCGTTTAATTGTAAACGACCAAAGTAAAACGGTTCGTCAGCTAAACGGTTTTCTAAAATATCTTGGCAATCATTGTTGATAATGCATTGATGTTCTATTTGAGTATCTTGAGTTAACCAGAGCTTGCAGTTAGCTAATGAAAGTAACTCTGTTACCGTTTTGTGTAAGTTATCAAGAATTTCAACAAGCGATTTATTGTCAATTAAGCATAAATATAAATCGCTGTATAAATTGAATAAATTCTCATTATGTTGCGCCGTATTCATCAGTTGAGTGATTTCTTCTTCTAAGCCATGTACTTTTTCGCGAAGCTGTTGTTGTTGGCGTTCAACTAATGAAACTACACCTCTATTATTATCAGCTAATCGTAAACTTGTTAATAATTCACTATTACGCTGAAAAAAATCGGGATGATCTTGTAAATAGCTGACAATTAAGTCGTCAGTAATTAAGTCGTCAGTAATTAAGTCATTCGGATCAATTATATTTTGTTCATTCATTATTATAATAATATCTTTTTAATTGATGAGGTATCAGCAAATTACAATTGAATTTGTCCGTCGAATACATGAGTTGCAGGCCCTGTCATTTTAACTGGACTACCTGGCCCTTTCCAAAATATTTTTAGACGTCCGCCAGGTAATTCTACTGTAACTTGTTGTGCAAGTTTTTTTTGAATTTGACCAACAACAACAGCTGCACAAGCACCACTACCACAAGCAAGTGTTTCAGCAGCGCCACGTTCATAAACACGCAGTTTGACAAACTCAGGTGAAATTATTTCCATAAAGCCAATGTTTGCTTTTTCAGGAAAGCGTTCATGACACTCTAATGTTTTACCTAGCGTTTCAACTGGTGCCTCAGCGACAGAATCAACTGTTAGTATACAATGTGGGTTACCCATAGAGGCAACACCACAAAATACGGTTTCATCGTCAGTACGTAAAATATAAGTACCTTCAGTTTTTTGCGCACTAAAAGGCACTTTTGCTGGTTCTAATTCAGGTACGGGCATATTAACGGTCACTTGACCATCACGCTCAACAAATAGTGTCATTTTTCCTGAGTGAGTAGAAACACGAATTTTATTTTTATTGGTTAAGCCTTTTAAACGAACAAAGCGAGCAAAACAACGAGCACCATTACCACATTGATTAACTTCACTGCCATCGGCATTATAAATACGATAATGAAAATCAAGATCGGGGTCGTATGGTGGTTCAACGACGAGTAGTTGATCAAAACCAATGCCGAAATTTCTATCCGCTAACTGGCGAATTTGTTCATTAGATAAATATACGTTCTGAGTAACATTGTCTAAGACCATGAAGTCGTTACCTAAACCGTGCATTTTAGTAAAATTTACTAACATTGTTTTTATTCTCAAATGTTTTCGTTAGAACAGCGCCTTAATGAATCATGGAAGTTAAGGCGCTAAAATTTGATTATGGTAAAAGGTGTTCACCTTGCCATAACTGCTCTAGAGTTTCACGTTGGCGAATTACATGAGCTTCATCACCATCAACTAATATTTCAATAGCTCTAGGGCGGCTGTTGTAGTTTGAACTCATTGTAAAACCGTAGGCACCAGCTGAACGAATCGCAAGTAAATCACCAGCTTCAATCGCTAAATCACGTTCTTTTCCTAAGAAATCACCTGTTTCACATATAGGACCAACAATATCGTACTTAGCTATGGTTTTATCGGTTTTTTCAACTTCAATAATGTCTTGCCATGCTTGATATAATGATGGTCGAATTAAGTCATTCATTGCAGCGTCAACAATTGCAAAGTGACGATCTTCGTTGGTTTTTAAAAACTCAACTTCTGTCACTAAAATACCAGCGTTTGCCATAATTGCGCGACCTGGTTCAAAAATTAATTTTAAATCATAACCTGATAACTTTTCTTCAATAGCTTTTGCATATTCACTTGGTGCCGGAGGAGTTTCACCATTATAAGTCACCCCTAAACCACCACCCACATCAATATGTGATAATTTAATACCGCTAGCTGCAAGTCTATCAATTAAACCAAGAACACGATCTAGTGCATCTAAAAATGGCGACATTTCGGTAAGTTGCGAGCCTATATGACAATCGACACCTTTAACCGCTAAACTAGGCTGTGATTGTGCATAAGCGTAAAGTGTTTCTGCTTCATCAAAGCTGATACCAAATTTATTTTCTTTTAAACCAGTTGAAATATATGGATGCGTACCTGCATCAACATCAGGGTTAACGCGTAATGAAATAGGTGCAACCTTATTCATGCTTGCTGCAACGGTTGAAATACGTGTTAATTCAGCAGCAGATTCAACATTAAAACAATAAATGCCTTTTTCTAGTGCGTACGCAATTTCTGCAGACGTTTTACCAACCCCTGAAAAAACCACTTTACTTGCATCACCACCCGCTTGTAAAACACGTGCTAATTCACCTTTTGAAACAATATCAAAACCTGAACCTAATCGAGCCATAATATTTAATATAGCGATGTTGCTGTTAGCTTTTACGGCATAACATACCATGTGTTCACGTTTACCAGCAGCTTGATCAAAGGCATGCCAATGACGTTCAATGGTGGCACGAGAGTATATATATGCTGGTGTACCATGTTGACGACTAATAGAAGTAACAGAACAGTCTTCAGCATAAAGTGAAGAATCTTTGCGATTGAAAAAATCCACGGCTATTTTTCCTGTATTTTTACGGTTTTATCTGGGTTTGTTGGTTCGTTTTGCGATTGAGTTGGCGTTTCGTACAAAGATCCTTTCAAGCCACAGCCAGTTAGGGTTACAATAACAATTAAACTCAAAAAATATTTCATTTTTTGTCCATACTCAAGCAGATTAACGATTTGATTGACATGATAGTCGTTTTATAATCTGATGGAAACCAAGAATTACACTCAATTAAGAAATGTTTAAAGGAAAGTTCATGAATGACAGTGAATATAATTTAATTACAGATGAATTACTGTTAGCAGTAGAAGAAGCCATTGAAGATTCTGGTGAAGATATTGACTACGAGAGTGTTAGCGGTTTATTAACCTTAACGTTTAAAAATAAAACAAAAATCATTATTAATAAGCAAGCACCATTACATCAAGTTTGGGTTGCTACCAAATTTAATGGTCATCATTTTGAAATGGTTGATGGCCTTTGGCAAGATAACCGTGGCGGCGGTGAATTTTGGCAATTTATTTCTTCAGCAGTTAGTAAGCAAGCTAATGTTGAATTAATATTGTCTGCTCAATAAAAATGTAGTTGTTAAGGAAGCATTGTAATGAAAAATACGATTCGTATTGCCACGCGTAAAAGTGCTTTAGCTTTGTGGCAAGCAGAATATGTTAAAAGCCAATTAGAGCATTTTCATACTGATATCTCGGTTGAGTTGGTACCTATGGTCACCAAAGGGGACATTATTCTTGATACTCCACTTGCCAAAGTAGGTGGTAAGGGGCTGTTTGTTAAAGAGCTTGAAGTTGCAATGCTTGAGAATAGAGCGGATATTGCCGTTCATTCGATGAAAGATGTTCCTGTAGAATTTCCTGAAGGTTTAGGCTTACAAGTTATTTGTCCACGAGAAGACCCTAGAGATGCCTTCGTTTCAAATCATTTTCAAGCGCTTGAAAACTTGCCTGAAGGTGCAGTTGTAGGTACGTCAAGTTTAAGACGACAATGCCAGTTAAAAGCTATGCGTCCTGATCTAGATATTCGTGATTTACGCGGTAATGTTAATACCCGATTACGTAAATTAGATGAAGGTGAATATGATGCTATTATTTTAGCTGCTGCAGGGCTTATTCGTTTAGAAATGCCACAGCGTATTCGTCAATTTATTGCTCCTGAAGTTATGTTGCCAGCAAACGGACAAGGCGCAGTAGGCATTGAATGTAGAACTGATGATGAAGTTGTTAAAGCATTATTAGCACCGCTAGAATGTCAACAAACCCGCTATCGTGTTTATGCCGAGCGTGCAATGAATAGAGCGCTAGAAGGTGGTTGCCAAGTCCCCATTGGTAGTTATGCTGTGTTGTCAGATCAAGAGTTACATGTACGTGGCTTAGTGGGCTCTGTTGATGGCAGTAAAATTTTGACAAGTGAAGTGACCGGTCATGTTGATAATGCCGAAGAATTAGGTAAAACGTTAGCTGAAAAACTATTAGCACAAGGCGCTGATACTATTTTAAAAGCGGTGTATGAACAAAGCTAATATAGCTAAAAATCAGCTAAGTGTATTAGTGGCTAGGCCTGCAGAAAAGGGTTTAGCGCTTGTGCACCAGTTAACTGCACACAATATACCTGCTGCTCATTGTGCTCTATTTTCTTATCAATTAGTTGATGATATTAAACCTTGTCAACAACAGCTTCTGAAACACAAGAATGATATTTTAATTTTTGTGAGCCCACATGCGGTTAAATTTGCTGCGAAATTATTATCGCAAACGCAATGGTGTTATCAAGATGTAATTGCAATAGGTAAAGCAACTAAGCAAGCATTAACAGCACTTGGTATTCAAGCCATTAGCCCAGAAATAGAAACCAGTGAAGGGTTATTATCACTTGACTTGTTACAAGCAAAGAATGTTGCGAATAAACAAATTGTTATCGTAAGAGGTGATAAGGGCAGAGAGTTAATTTTTGATACGTTAATTGATCGAAAAGCGAACATTAGTTATGCTAAAAGCTATCAAAGACAATGGCATAACACTCACCAGGACAAATATGGTGAAAGTTGGTTGAAACAGTCAATTAACTGTATAGTAGTTACTAGCGTTGCTATTTTGGAGGCAATGTTAAGTTTTGTTAAATCAAATAACGCTATACATTGGATTGTAGCTAGTGAACGTATTGCTCAGCGAGCAATAGCATTAGGCATTACCCATGTTATTAATGTAAATAGTGCCAATAATCAAAATTTATTAAATACGATTATTGATTTGAATAATAGTTTGTTGGAAACAAATAATGACCGATAAAAATGACACAGTTACTGAAAAGACAACTGTTGCTGATAATACTCAAGCCAAAAGTCCTTCTTCAGAAGAGATAAATCAATCAAAACCAATAAATAAAAAACCAACTGCTGTTAATAAAAGTAAAGGCAAACCAGCAAATACTAAGAAAGCCGTTTCGAAATTAGCGCTTTTTTCCTTAGTACTTATTTTCTTATCATGGGGCATTATTGCTTACTTTTATACACTTTTTGATGAGCAAAAAAACGTATTTTCAGCAAATATGCAAAGTGTTATTAATCAACAAACAGATCAGCAGTTAATAACACAAAGTCGTCAAACTCAAAGTTTATTAGCTGCGCAAGCTGCTTTATATGAAGATCGCTTACGTAATCTTAATATAGAAGTTGCCGCGCAAAGTCAGAAAACGATTGATAAATTACAACGCACTGTAGATCAGTTAAGCGCAACAAAACCAAGTGATTGGTTAATTCATGAAGCACAATACTTAATTCGTGTTGCCGTTCGTACACTTTGGTTAGAAAAAGATACTCGTGCAGCAGTCAGCTTATTATCAGATGCAGATAACCGCTTAAAAGAATTAAACGATCCTAGTTTTCTTTCTGTAAGACAGATTATTAGGGAAGATATTACGCGTTTGCAGTTATTGCCAAAGATTAATACTGATGAAATTCTGTTGCAATTAATGGCACTAACAACACAAATACCTCAATTATCCTTAGCGGTAGAAGATATTCTGGGTGATAAAGAAGCTGATGATGGTTTAGTGTTATCAGATAATGTTGATGATTGGAAAGCTAATTTAGCGCAAACGTGGAAACAGTTTTTAAGTGACTTTATTACGATAAGAGAACATAGCGCAGATATTGAGCCGTTATTATCGTTAGAGCAACAACAAAACGTACTAACAAATATTAAATTGAAATTACAGCAAGCTCAATGGGCTGTTAGCCATGGTAAAGAAGCTGTATTTCGTCAAACATTACGTGATACTAATTTACTTATCGCACAGTACTTTTCTAAAGAAGCTATCGTCAATCAGTCGTTTATGGCTATTGTTACATCATTAATCAATGAACAAGTTAAAATAGATTACCCTAGTGAATTAAAAGCTTTCAGTGCGATAAATCAAGCAATAGAAAAGAAGCAAGTGAGTCATATTGAAGTTTTAAATATCACTGACCCTGTAAACATTACTGATAAAAGTAAACGTACCGAAATAGTTGATTCAACGTCAGCAGAAATCGAGCAGGTAATTAACTCTGCAACTGATGTTATTAATAACGAAGATACATTAGCGCCTTCTGAAGAAGTTAATGACGGCAGTGAAAACTTATCAGAGCAAGTTGAAGTGAAGGGTGCAATATAAAATGAAACGTTTAGTATTGCTCTTTATTATTTTTTTTACAGCTGTTTCAATCAGCCCTTTTTTGATTGGCGAAAAAGGTTATATCTTAATTGCAATGGGCAACTTTACCATTGAATCAACGGTTGTTACTGCCAGTATATTCTTATTCATTAGCTTTCTTTGTTTATTGTTGTTATTGCGTTTATGTCTAGGAGGCATTCACTTTGGTAAAGGTACATGGCGTAAAATTACGTTTGCTAGCCAACGTAAAGCACATAAAAACTTTAAGCAAGGTGTTACTTCTTATCTCATTGAAGACTATAACGATGCAGAAAAGCACTTAATTAAAAGTGCTGAACGAGCAAGTGAGCCAAGTACTGCATATTTATTAGCGGCATCATCGGCACAAAAACAAACAAATGAAGATAAATCAGCTAATATTGAATATTATGTAAAATGTTTATTAGCATCAGATACTAAGACCGCTGATATTGAACATGTACTAGTAGCAATTAAGTTACAGATACAGCTAAAAAACTTTAGTGCTGCTGAACAGTTATTAACCCAGTATCATACAAATATAGGGCATGATAATAGGCTCTTAGTGTTAGCAATAGAGTTAGCCGTTAACCAAGAGCATTTTCAACAAGCAATTGATTATTTACCCAAAGCATACAAGGCTAAAGTTTTTAATCTAAAAGAAATGTATGACATTGAATTTAAAGTTTATCAGGGCCATTTTTTAACAGTCATTAATGAGAAAGCGATAGATGGGTTAACTTCCTTGTGGAAAACGTTATCTCGTAAGGAAAAGAACAAACAAAGCATTGTTTTAGCATATTGTAATGTATTGGTTGAGCAAGAATTACCTGAACCAGTTGAAGCGTTAATTTTGCCTTTATTACAAATTGATTCAGATGAGTCATTAATAATAGCGTTAAAGCAATTACCAATAAAAATGAATACTAAGCTTTTTAAAATAGTACAAAAGTATGTACAAAAAGCGCCTGAAAATACGATGTGGTTGAGTTATTTTGCTTTTCTTGCTTTTCATAGTGAACAGTTAGATGTGGCGATTAAAACATATTCACAATTATTTTCAAATACATCGTATCAAAATCAGCAAGACACTAAGCTTTATATTAAAGCATTAATACAAACCAACGAACATCAACTTGCGTGTCAAGTGATGTTGAATAACCTATTAGTAAAGTAACTTAAGCAGTTTATTATGTCGAGTACTAAATCAGGGGCTTCAACTCAACCTATCAGTGAATTTAAGCGCTTATTCCTAGTAATTTTATTAGGAATAGTAGGCGCGTTGATTAATTTAGTTCCTATTTCTTTATTACCTGACACTCAGTTAGTCTTTGGCAATGCCGCTTATGTTTTTGTTGCTATGTATTTATTACCTAGGTACGCAGTTTTAACAGCTATTATTGCGGTTTCTCCGCTCTATTTTCTTACAGAATATAATGAATATGTTCTTATTTTCGTTTTAGAGGCAATAGTTATTGCTTTTATGAGAGCTAGGGGTTGGTACATATTATTAGCCGATATGATGTTTTGGTTAGTGATTGGTTTACCTATTACTATTGTATATTTATGGCTTCAGCATTCACCGTTAAGTATGATTGATGCTTTTGTTATATTTAAACATGGCTTCAATGGTCTTTGGTATACATCGGTTGCTTGTTTTATTGTATTTATATTGAATCAAAAATTACGTATTAATTTGCGGCATCAAATAACAATTCATCGAACATTACGCTCAAAATTAATGTTTTCGTTGGTTCTAGTGACTATCATTGCTTTATTTAGCTCTACGTTATTTATTAGTAATCATTTTTTACAAATATCTAAGAGTATTGTTCATAAATCACTTGAAGAAAGCAGTAAAAATGTTGAAGTAATGACGGAAAGTTTGCTCGATAAATATGCGCGGTCGTTATACTTAATAGATGATTGGTTAGCTTCTCAAAATACAACTAACTTTACATATATTCTTGAACGCACTAAGGAGCATTTCCCTAAATTTCAAGATTTATATATTACTAAAGAAAATAGCGATGTTATTAGTTATACATCTAATAAAAATAAGAATGTAATAGGACAAAACTTACCTTTAGCAACATCACCTTCATACGACTTATTTATGCCTTTAGAGCATGATACGCCTCTTAAATCATCAAATGTTTTTTCAATTGATGACAAAACACCTGTGATTAGATTAAACACAACGTATCATTCAATTATTAACAATCAACATTATCGCTTACAAGGTATTTTAGAGTTATCTCAAACAAGAGATTTATATAGTATTGAAATAGGGGGTATAGGTGTTGATATTATTTTGGTTGATACATCTAATGCTGTAATACAAGCATCATCGAAGCTAGATCTTCAAACTCTTGATGAATTTAAGCATGAACCTTTTCAAAATAAAGATAACTTACTTATGTTGAAAAATGGTTCGGTTTATTACTATAAAATGATAGAAACTAGTTATGGTTGGAAAATCTACTCATTGGTCGATTATTATCAAGCTACTAATAGTGTTAAAGAAGATTATGTGATTGTTTTTCTTATTTTGTTTTTTACTTTGTTGGCAACAACGTATTTTGCTTATGAATATGGTACTCGTTTAACCCAGCCTGTAGATTACATTATTAAGCAATTAACTAAGTTTAATAGTAAAAAAAGTATGCCTTCAAATTTAGCTGCTAGTGTTGAAGTGATTCAACTTTATGATGAAATAATGGCAAATAGAGATAAATTATATGAATATCAAGATTTGCTTGAAGAAAAGGTTATTGAACGTACAAAAGAGTTAAATAAAGCGAATAACAAACTTGAAGAACTAGCGTTGTTAGACAGTTTAACTAAAGTGAATAACAGGCGTTATTTAGATGATAATTTTACGATAGTTCAAAAAACTGCACATCGTAATTTAGCATTAATGTCATTAATTATGGTTGATTTAGATTTTTTTAAAAAACTCAACGATCAATATGGACACTTAGTAGGTGACAACTGTTTAACAGGCGTTGCACAATTGATTAAAGAAGCGTTTGACCGAGCAAGTGATATTGTTGTTCGTTTCGGTGGTGAAGAGTTTGTTATTGTTGCGCCGTACATTACACCTGCAGCATTAGAGCTTAAGCTTGAAGAGTTAAGAGCATCGATTGAAGCATTTGTTTTTTATGATGAAGATAAAAATCCCATAAACATTACAGCAAGTTTCGGCGCCATAATTGCCGATGCATCATATTCAGAAGATGTTTTACAATGGATTCAACAAGCAGATGAATGCTTGTATGAAGCAAAAGAAGCTACCCGTAATTGTTACAGGATTCGCGATAAAGTAAGTAGATTAGATAACCAATAATCTGTGACTGATTAATGGTTATCTGTTGTGTTTTCTGAAAATTTTGTTTTTAGATATAAGCAAAAGCATCAGCGTACATATGCTCAACAGATGCACCTTTAGCAACAAAGTCAGTTCTAATTGCGCCAGCCATATCAAACTTACCAGCAATGTAAATATCATAATCGCTAAGGTTGGTAATATCTTCCATTACCACATGGTGTAATAAGCCAACACGCCCTTGCCATTGCTCATCAGGCTCTTGTACGATAGGTACAAAGGCACTCTTCGTGATTTTTTTAATACATTGTGTTGTTTTATCTAATTCATACGTCGCTGATGGTGCTCTTAAACCCCAATATACCAACACTTCACGTTCACTTTTTTGTGCTGATAATGTTTCAAAAATTGACTTTATATATGAAAACCCTGTACCGCCAGCTAATAATAATAACGGTCTGTTACTTTCACTAACTAAGCCAGCATTACCTAAGGGTATTTCAACTGTTAATGAATCACTTTCTTTTATTTTTTCAATAACCTGCATGGCATAGCTATTTTCTTCATATGCACCGATTTGTAATTCAATAATATTGCTACCAGGCGCACTGGCGATTGAGAATGGACGTTTATCTTCTTCACCCATCACAACATTTAAGTATTGACCTGCTATAAAATCGATACTGTGTTCGGCCTTTAATAATACTTTATAAACAAAAGGTGTTAGTGATGTCAGTGATTCTATCTGACAAGTAATTGTATTCATTGTTTTTTAACCTTGTTTTGTCGCTATAAGTTTACCTTTCTAAATAACTATTTTAAAAGGTAAGCAGATTGTTATTTAGTTGTTATCAGAATTAATACCAAGAGATGACCAAATATCATCAACTTCTTTAATAACATCATCAGACATAGTGATAGATTCGCCCCATTCGCGGTTCGTTTCACCAGGCCATTTATTGGTTGCATCCATACCCATTTTTGAACCTAAACCTGAAACAGGAGAGGCAAAATCAAGGTAGTCAATTGGTGTGTTTTCAATTAGTGTTGTATCGCGACTAGGGTCCATACGGGTTGTCATTGCCCAAATAACATCTTTCCAATCACGTGCATTAATATCGTCATCACACACTATTACAAACTTAGTATACATAAACTGTCTTAAAAACGACCATACACCCATCATTACCCTTTTTGCGTGACCAGGGTACTGTTTTTTAATAGTGACAATAGCAAGACGGTATGAGCAACCTTCTGGTGGCAAATAAAAGTCAACAATTTCAGGGAATTGTTTTTGTAAAATAGGTACAAATACTTCATTAAGTGCTACACCTAAAATGGCAGGTTCATCAGGTGGCCTGCCAGTATAAGTACTGTGGTAAATAGGCTTTTTACGCTGTGTCATGTGCGTTACGGTAAAAACAGGGAAATCATCTACTTCATTATAATATCCCGTATGATCGCCGTAAGGACCTTCAGGAGCTACTTCATCAGGGTCGATATAACCCTCTAAAACAATCTCGGCAGATGCAGGTACTTGTAAGTCATTACTAATACACTTTACAACTTCTGTTTTATCACCTCGCAATAAGCCAGCAAACGCATATTCAGATAAGGTATCTGGTACTGGAGTTACTGCACCTAAAATGGTGGCTGGGTCTGCGCCAAGCGCTACTGAAACTGGATATTTTTCACCTGGAAATTGCTTTTTAAATTCGAAGAAATCTAATGCACCACCACGGTGTGACAACCAGCGCATAATGAGTTTGTTTGGACCAAGTAATTGTTGGCGATAAATACCTAAATTTTGACGTTCTTTATGTGGCCCTTTAGTAACCGTTAAGCCCCAAGTGATGAGTGGAGCAATATCACCAGGCCAACAGTGTTGAATAGGTAATTTCGTTAGATCAACATCATTACCGGTAAAAACTTCCTGTTGACACTTTGCTTTTTTAACGACTTTTGCAGGCATGTTAAGTACTTGCTTGTAAATGGGAAGTTTATCAAGTGCATCACGAAACCCCTTAGGTGGTTCTGGCTCTTTAAGCATTGCCAGTAATTTACCAACATCTCTTAGTGCTTCAACATTGTTTTGGCCCATCGCCAATGCGACTCTTTTAGGAGTACCAAATAAGTTTGTTAACACAGGAATATCTGAGCCAATAGGGTTTTCAAATAATAAAGCGGGGCCTTGTGCTCGTAAGGTACGATCACTTATTTCAGTCATCGTTAAATGTGTTGAAATGGGTTGGCTAATTCGCTTTAATTCACCTAGCTTTTCTAATTGCTCAATAAAGTCGCGTAAATCTTTATATTTCATGTTTTTTGTTGCACCAAAAATTTGAGTTTATTATAACCTAGTGTTTACGAAACACATTGTTCAATTGTTTAATTCTATCAATTTAAATTTAAATAAGTGAATAAATTATCACATATCTTAGTGATATATTTCGTTGTGATTTCGGAATATATGTTAAATTAGCTGTATTATTATCTTTATAGGAATTTTACGTGCCTTTACCGTCAGAGCAGTTTAAACATTTATCAACTAATCAATTAAAGTCAGTATTAGAAGAGAATAGTCATGTGGTGGTTGATATTCGTGATATCACTTCTTTTACGCAAAACCATATTCCAAATGCTATTCACTTAACCAATGAAAATTTAGCTGCATTTATTCAATCTGCAGATCTAGATGCTCCAACAGTTGTGTGTTGTTTCCACGGACACTCTAGCCAACAAGCCGCTCAGTATTTAATTGCACAAGATTTTACTGATGTGTATTCATTGGATGGTGGCTTTACAGAATGGCAGAGTTTATATCCTAACGATACTGAAAGTTAATGAAAAACGATAATGAGCTTCATACCTTTACGGTAGTTAAGCATCATAATATAGCGCTGTTATTTGCAAGTTATGCGAATACACAGTCGCTAACTATCAATATTGAAAAATATGAAGATGGTTTTAGGCTTCTATGTGATTCAAAACAATTAAACAAAGTAGATGAACTATTCTGTGAGTTTGTTAAGAATCCGCATCAAAGTAAATATCAACTTGCTGCATGGGAACAAGCTAAACCTGAACACATAACTATAGATACGCCTAGCTTATTAACTGTTTTTAAAAGTAATTTATTGGCTCATGCAGGCATTTTTACATTAATTATTTTTATGCTCTGTTGGCTTATCTATTTATTGGGTTTTTTAGGTCTTGAGCGTTTCGTTTTTCAAGAGCTTAAGTTCTATACTCAACTATCATTCTTATCTTTGATAAAAGAACCTTATCGTATAGTTACACCTATACTACTTCATTTTTCATTGATACATATTGCTTTTAATACTATTTGGTGGTGGAAGCTTGGTGGCGAGATTGAAAATAAAATAGGTACATTTTACTTAATTCTATTACTGGTTACCTCAGCGGTTATTTCAAATACCGGACAGTTTATTGTCTCGGGCTCTAATTTTGGTGGTTTATCAGGTGTAGTTTATGCCTTGGTAGGGTTTGTATGGTGTATAGGCCATTTACAGCCAAAAGCTGGCTTACAGCTTTCAAATTTCATGATGGGCTTTCTAATTATTTGGTTAGCGTTAGGTTTTTTAAATTGGTTACCAATCAATACTGCAAATATGGCGCATTTGTTGGGGTTATTGACTGGTTGTGTAATGGCTTTTACAAAAAGCCGACAAACTTATTTATAAAATTTACAATAGTAAATGCTTTTAATTGTCGAGCCATTGTGTGAATAAAATTTTCTTTATGACTGGCTTTCCCGTTTCTTCTGTAAGTAAGCTTTTTATTTTCTCTTCACACATTTCTTTAATTTCATTACGCCCTCTAATCGAACGAATTTTATCTGCGGGTTGTTGACCTATGATCGTAATAATAGCATCTCGAAGTAATGGTGCATGATGTTCAACAACAGCTAATTTATTTGCATCGTCCATCATTAATTCAACGGTTAACCTAACGTAACCAAGCTTTTTTTTCACAGCAACGTAATTTGTAATGATATCTGGTTCGAAACCAAAATAGACGTAATCAACTGCTTTTGCAGGTAAAATAGATAGAGAGCTTAATAACAATAAAAGGCTTAAGATTTTTTTCATAATAAAAGAGAAGTTTTATTCGTATAATGATGTACTTATCATAACGCGAAAACTCAAAACTTCCTCTATTTATACTAATTATTTTTAATTTTGCCTATAGAAAAATTATATAGCAGATGAACTGAGTTTTTATGCCTGTTATTATGTTTGTAGATTTACCGTGACGCTACACATAAGAAATTAAATGACTATGGTTTGTTTGAAATCGTACTTCCCCGTGACTTTGCAAGGAAATTGGCAACAGCAACCTACTAAAAAGCTTTCTGTTAAGTTAGCTAACTGGTTATTTGATGAAGGGTCTTTAACTAAACGATTAATACAGCATAGTGATACTTTTTCTGTTGAAGTTTTCGGACAAGAAATAATCACTTGTTCTGAAGAAGATGCTTGTTTAGATGTTAGAGAAGGGCAAGCGGTATTAGTAAGAGAAGTGTTATTGCACTGTGATAAGCAACCACACGTATTTGCTAGAACGCTAATACCTTTAAATAGTTTAACCGGGGAACAGCAAGTGTTAGCGGAATTGGGAGAACAACCCTTAGGGCAGGTTATTTTTAATAACCCGTCATTGGTGCGAGAATCAATTGAGGTATCTGAATTTTCTTCAGGTAGCAGCGTAGGAAAGTTATCTAGCGCATTTAATCCAAAATTAATTGAACCTCAGGTGTTATGGGGCCGACGTTCTTTATTTTATATTGAAGGGAAGCCATTATTGGTTGCTGAAGTTTTTTTACCGCCAGCATTAGCTTATACATAAAGCGTTTAACAATTACTTATTTAGTAGAGGAAGTAGCATACTTTTGAATCATTCAATGAAGTCGTTATCAACCTTACAAACAAAATGGCAAGGTTTTAAGCAAATTACACGTTTAGATAAACCTATTGGTATTTATTTACTTTTATGGCCAACTTTTTGGTCGTTGTGGGTAGCTTCTAATGGATGGCCCACACCACACCTACTTTTTGTTTTTACCTTAGGTGTCATTATAATGCGAAGTGCTGGTTGTGTGATTAATGACTTTGCTGATCGTAAAGTAGACGGCAAGGTGATGAGAACAGAGTTACGTCCGTTAGTGACAGGGTTAATTACGCCTAAGGAAGCGATTGGAATTTTTATTATCTTACTTTCTGCTGCTTTTGCTTTGGTGCTAACACTTAAATTCAGTACTCTTTTATTATCAATAGTTGCTGTGATTTTGGCTACGGCTTATCCTTTTATGAAGCGTTATACTTATTTTCCTCAAGTAGTGCTTGGTGCGGCATTTAGTTGGGGCATGATTATGGCATTTGAAGAAGCTTACAGTGAAATAACGGTTGTTGCCTGGCTATTATTTATCGCTAATATGTTGTGGACAGTAGCTTACGATACAATATATGCGATGGTTGATAAAAATGATGATATTAATATTGGTGTAAAATCTACTGCTATTTTATTTGGTGAGTACGATAAACGCATTATTGCATTTTTGCAGCTACTTACATTAGGGTGCTTATTTACTGTTGGTGAACTATTAGCGTTTGGCTGGCCGTATCATCTAGCTTTAGTGATAAGTGCGGGGTTATTTAGTTACCAACAAGTATTAATTAGTGAGCGCGATCGAGACAAATGCTTTCAAGCTTTTTTGAACAACCACTGGGTAGGCGCAGTTGTTTTTGTAGGAATTTTTATTGAACATTTATAGCTGATTTTATTCAATGAGTATATTAAAGCCCATCTATTAGCCACGCAGAATAGATGGGCTATTTTAACGTTTATTTTTCCGCCGCTGCTTTCATTTTTTCCATTTTTACTTTTGATTTATTTAACGTTTTTTCAGCTTCTTCGATAAAACTATCAATATTTGTTGGTGATTTTAATAAAAACTTAGGCGGCAGTAATGTGTTGTCATAACTTGGATAGTGTGAAAATTTTGGTTGTTTGCTTTTATTAATTAAAGCATAACTACCAAAACAGAATATCACTAAACCTAATGAGACGACAATACGTCTGACAGTGCTCATTGTGAAACCAATATAGCAATTTAACCAAATTAAACTAAAAACTAATGCAATAGTGAATAAGGGTAATAATTGAGTGATAACTGCATTGCTTGATGTATTAAAGAAAATAAGTGTTTCAATAAAGTCTAGTAATAAGAAAGCGTTAAAGAAGACAAAACTAATACCCAGTTGGTGCCATACACGCGACTCATGTTTTGTTAAGTGTGATACTAAGCTTACTCCTAAAGGCCAGAAAGCAAAGGCTAACGTCACGCTAATTGCCGATACAGAAAACTGTGATATAGAGACTTCTTTAGGGCTGCTTATGAACGCTAAGTAGCCGGATAACATTGTAAATAAAGAAATAACCGCCATGATAAAAATAGGTGATCGTGCAATTTCAATCACATTATCATAAGGGTTTAATACTTGTGTTTGTGCAATGCTTTGGTGAGGTAAAATAAAGCGAATATAACTTTTACCCATGCGAACAATATCGCCAGATTGAATAATGTGTTGCTGGATCGGTTTTTTTGATTCCCCTAAAAAGCTGCCATTAATTGTATTTAAATCAGATAATTGCCAATATTCTCCGTTAAAGGTAATTGATATATGTTCAGGGTTTACATGATGATCGGTGACAATAACATCATTTTGATAACTTCTACCCAGGCTAATAGTTGATTTATCATATTTATGTCTGGCATTAAGTTTATGGTTACGAGAAATCTCTTCAATGATAATGGTATTATTTATTGTTCCCATGAAACGCTCTCAATAAATTTTTCGGTAAATAGTAAGGCGTTTTTTTGTTCTACACCTGCAAGCGTGAAGTGGCTGATTAATGCTTTATCATTTTTATCAACACTTGCTGCTATATAGACCACATCAAACAGTTCAGGGAAGTCTTGGTAAGCGCGGCTACAGAATATCGCTTTATTAGTAATGAGTTTATTACTTGCTTCAATAATATCGTGATTACAACTAAATTCACCTACATGATTTTTACCTGCTTTATTGTGTGGTGATGTTGAGCCAATTAGGTTTTGAAATAAGTTATAAAACTTCATCTCATTTAACTCTTTAGCCTCTAAATAGTTATATTGTATTTCTATACTGCCAGTAAAAAATTCCTTTTCGATATAAATATCTTCGTCTAATACACAGTTAGCAAATGCTAGAAAATAAAGTTCTTCTTTTTTTTCTGTATTCGAATTACCCCAACAACGTATGTAAGATAAATCTATTGTTGGAATGAGTGCTTGTTTCTGACCTAAGTGTCGTAACATCCAGTTAGCGGATAGTATTTCATTTATTAAATTATTCTGGTTTTGAATAAGCTGGGTTCGCATTTGTTCTTTAATAACAATATCGGTGTGTTGTTGATAATCAGCGATTAATTGTAACAACTTTTGATAGGGTACAAGAAAGCCTATTTGATTACCTGATGTCGCTACATTAATACCAATGACTTCAGCATTACTATTAACTACAGGGCCACCACTCATACCTGAATTAACAGAACCAGTGAAGTGAATACGATCATTGAAAGAATCTGCGTTAAGACCATTATATGTGCCTGGAACCACAATCATGCCTAAGTCATGTGGATTACCAAGAGAATATAACTCTTCACCTTTTTTAGGCGTAGATTCGGTAAAAAGAAAAAAAGGTGATTCGGTTGGTAAGTCACGTTTTACCAGCGCTAAATCATTGACAATATCAACACTTTCTAGAGAAAGTAGCCCTGTATTTCCTAAATGATCTAAGTATTCCATACGGAATTTATCAGGATGACGAGCATAGCCAGAAATAACATGGTAATTAGTAGCGATTAAACCATTTTCATTAATTTGAAAGGCAGAGCCAATCGATGATTTTTCACCACTAGCAATATCAATAAGTTTAATTTGAAATAATGAAGGTGCTAACTCTTTGAATAACGATTCTGCATTATCAGCAGAGTAACTAGAGCAGGTAAAGCAAAAAATGAACAGCATCAACAGCTTTTTCATTTAATATCCTTGGTAAATGATAATGTTTTTTATTGTGCCATTTTTATCAAGCAGTTATCTATTCATTTTTTACTTTTGTTTAGCGGTTATTAGTTTAAAGGTGCACTAGGGTATAAACCATCTTTTTTAAATAAGCTAACAGTCAGCTGTTTCAATACCTACTTCAGGATCTGAACCATCTTCTCTATTGACATAATATACACCGCATTCATCGGTGTAGCTAAAGCCTTGTGTAAACAGTTTACCTACATGAGTACCTGTTAAGGTAACGTCACCACTTGGAATAGCGTTTTGGTTACCTAGAGCGCACCACTCTTCGTCACATTCTCCACCAGTAAATACAATTTCTAAGTCTACAGTGCGAACAAAACCATCAAGTATTGCTCTAGGGTAACCGCTATTAATTTCTATGGTGGTATCGCCGACAGTTAAACTATCATTACCCGTTGTTTGATTATTAATAATAGCTCGTGCGTTCACCAAACTAGTACCTGAGCGAAGAGCACCAGCCATCGCTTCTAAACGTGCAATAGTGGCATCAGTGGTAAGGTCAATAAACCTTGGCGCGGCTGTGGCAGCTAAAATTCCAAGAATAACAATCACAACGACTAATTCAATTAATGTAAACCCATTATGTTTCTTTTTCATGATTACTTACGTATAACTTTACTGCATAGAAGATACTCTATATCTTAGTTTAAATTATAAAAACTTCAAACATTTAAGTTTAATTTTTTATTTACATTACATGAAGTTAAAGAGAAAAAGAGATTATGAATAAAGTTAACCCTAAAAGCTTATTACACAGTAAATGGACTAAAGTAGACATTCAAAATAAAGAAAAGCATTTTGTCATTGTGAGCGTTATTTTTGATGAAGAACAACGAGTTGTTGAATGTGTGATTGAAGCAGTTATGAGTAAAAATCAATATAATATAAATTGGCGAGATTTAAAAAAGCCAACCGATTGGAAAATAGGTTGGCAGTAACGTTGTTTAAAATACCTTTACCAGTCAATATTTTTACCTTGCCAATCAACATAACTTAAAGAATTATCAGAGGTAGATTGTTCAATGATAGAAAGTAATTGTGTGGCAACGAAGTCAGGGGTAAATAACTTACCTTCAGCGACATTCTTTTGAAATGGTTTCGATAAGGCAGAATCTGTTGTGCCAGGGTGAAATGAAATTAACTTTACGTGTTTTGCGCGTCGCTTGAATTCAATACTTGCGGTTTTAAGCAACATATTCAAAGCAGTTTTTGATGCTCTATAAGAATACCAGCCTCCTAATTTATTGTCTGTAATACTGCCCACACGCGCACTTAATACTGTGACTGTGCATTTCAACGATTGTTCGCATAGTAGTGGAAGCAGTTGCTTTAACCATAACAAAGGTACTACCGTATTAGCAGATAATACATAATTGAAAGCGTCAGCAGAAAAGTCTTCTAAGCGTCTTTCAGGTTTTATATTTTTTGTATGAAGTACGCCATTGCATACGAATACTCCAGATATCGGTAAATTACTTGTATTTTTTACACTTGCTACCGCTTTAATAATGTCAGCTTCATCATAGTTATTGATTGCTATTGTTTGAATAGTAGGGTGTTTTATTTCTTCTGGGCTACGCGTAATTAAGGTTAATAACACATCAGGTTGCTGTTGAAATTTAACGCTAAGTGCTTTTGCTATCGCACTATTTGCGCCTATGATGATTACTTGTTGTGTTGCCATAACAGGTTCCTTTCTGACAATTTGGTAATGGTATTCCTAACTTTGGTGCTAAGAATGTTGATATTTGATGACGGTATTTGGCAAAAAACAAATAAAACACATGTGCAATGGTTTTAATGATGGGAAAATTTAGTGGTGCAACCCAGAACCCTTTGCCTGTTATTGTCCATGCACGGTGTGTGACTGATAATCCTAACAGTATTTTCCCTTGATATTTACCGTGCAATACTTTCATCGCATCATTAAATTTAACTGAAGGGTACTGTGCCTCAAAGTTATCTTGGTGAATATCGATTAATACAATGAGGTTCTTGGTATCGTGCTTTTTTAAATGTTGCATTTCTGCAAGGCAAAGAGGGCAATTACCATCATAAAAAATTGATAACGATGAAGAAGTAGAGTTCATAATAACCTGCGTATGAGTCAATGTAGCGAGTTGCTAAGTTAGTGAAGTAAGTACGATATTATTGGTAACAATGATCACTTTAGCTCAGCTGAAGTAGTAAGCTTTAGTTTTTATAATATGGTTGAAGGGTATTAGTACGCTATATTACTTTGATTAATTATTCTGATTGAATATTGACAATATAGCGTTAAGTTACGAAGTGAGTAGTATATGAGATCGGGTTGCTAACCGTTATTTATCAGCCATTAAAAAGACCCATTGATCGTTGAAGTTATCACTAGGTTTTTTTGTGAATTCTGAGCGTACATACTGTGAAATTTTACCCTCAGCGAATGCAACTAAAATGTTGGCTAGCGCCTGCTCGTTAATGGTGAACGTTTTACCTTCTCTTAATTTTCTTTCACGTAATACTTGTTTGAACTGTGATTCTAACTTTTCAAATAATTGATTTACGCGTGTACGTAAACGTTCATTTTCACCCATTAATGCATCGCCCGATAAAATTCGGCACATACCGGGGTTACGTTCAGCAAATACCAGCAATACATGTAATATATGATGGCAGCGTACGAGAGCCTCTTTGTGATCTGAAAGAATTAAATTAATTCGTGAAAAAATAGATTCTTCAATAAACTCAATTAAGCCTTCAAACATACGTGCTTTAGAAGGGAAATGACGATATAAAGCCGCTTCAGACACACCTACTTCAGCAGCCAGTTTTGCTGTGGTGATACGCTGCCCATGGCTTGATTGAAGCATAAGGGCAAGGCATTCAAGAATTTGCTGTTTACGATTTGGCTTTTGATTTACTGGCATGAAAATATCTCAATAGTTGTTTCATAAATTTAAATGCCTTCAATATTTTAAAATTACTTTTGTTGAAACTAAAGTTACATTTTTAAAAATTTACAGCATTGATAATTGTTAAAAATTTAACGGCTATGTAATTGAATACTTTAGCCGTTTATTACTTTTTTACAATATTATTTATGATTGTTGTTGATGTATAAGAGAGACTAATTGCTTAGCAATATCAACTTTACTACCTAATGGAATATCTGTTTTTGTATCTTTACTGTACACACAAAGTGCATTGTCGTTACTGTTAAAGCCTTGTCCATCAGTAGCTACATTGTTTGCAGCAATCATATCTAAATTCTTCCGTGTTAACTTGCCTAATGCGTAGGCTTCAACATTTTGTGTTTCAGCAGCAAAACCAACCGTAAATGGTTTATTTTGTAATGAAGCAACATCAGCAACAATGTCTGGGTTTTGAACTAAGGTCAAGGTTAAACCGTCATCTTTGTTCTTTTTCTTCATTTTTTGATCGGCAATATTCTCAACACGATAATCTGCAACAGCTGCACAAGCAACAAATACGGTTGCTTTCGGTGCTAGTTTCATTGCGCTAGCATGCATTTCAACAGCGCTATTTACATTAATTGTTTCACATTGTTCAGGAGGCTGAATATTTACTGGGCCCGAAATAATAGTTACGTTCGCCCCAGCTTGTTCTGCAGCAGAAGCAATTGCATAACCCATTTTACCTGAGCTATGGTTTGAAATATAACGCACTGGATCTATCGCCTCACGTGTTGGCCCTGCGGTAATAACCCAATGCTGACCAGTTAACGGTAATGATGTTTTAGGTGTGCTTTCTATTGTTCGAGAAAAGAAATCAGTGGTATGTTTTACTAACTCTGGAATATCAATCATGCGACCTAAGCCAACATCTCCACAAGCCTGTTCACCACTTCCAGGTCCCCATAATAAGAAGTTACGTTGCTTTAATGTTTCAATATTCGCTTGTGTTGCTTGGCTATGCCACATTTGTTGGTTCATCGCTGGTGCAATAGCAACAGGAGAAGCAGTTGCTAAACATATTGTTGTTAATAAATCATCAGCCATACCATGGGTGACTTTAGCAATTGTATTCGCGGTTGCTGGCGCAATTAATATTAAATCAGCCCATTTAGCTAATTCAATATGCCCCATTGCAAGTTCAGCAGCAGGATCTAATAAACTATCTGCCACAGGATTCGCGGAAACAGCTTGCAAGCTTAACGTACTAACAAATGCTTTAGCGCTATCAGTAATGACAACGCGTATATCAGCACCTTGATCTTTTAAACGTCTAACAAGCTCTGGTGCTTTATACGCAGCTATACCGCCTGTTAACCCTAATACAATTTTTTTACCCTGTAGAATTTGCATAATCTGCTAATCTTAAACCCTGAGAAAGATTCATATTTGAATCAGTAATAATATATGCGCTATAGATTAACATTAATTAATTCGTTAGTTAAGGAGCAAGTATGCTAAAGGATTGGCCATGCGATGAACGCCCTAGGGAAAAGCTATTAAAGCAAGGGGCAAGCAGTTTGAGCGATGCTGAATTACTGGCAATTTTTTTACGAACAGGGGTTAAAGGCTGCCATGTGGTTGATTTAGCTCGTTTGTTATTGGCTAAATTTGGCAGTATTTCAGCTATTTACCAGGCTAGTTTAGATGAGTTTTGTCAGGCTAATGGCTTAGGCACCGCAAAATATGCACAGTTACAAGCGTGTTTAGAAATGTCAAAGCGCTACCTGAGCGAACAAGTTAAGCACGGTACTGCTTTAACTAGCTCAGCCTCAACACGTAATTATTTAATCACTGAGATGCGTTTAGAAACACGAGAAGTGTTTGCATTACTGTTATTGAATAACCAACATCAAACGTTGGCTTTTTCTAGGCTTTTTTATGGAACACTTGATTGTGCAGCCGTGTATCCACGAATTATTGTTGAAGAAGTGTTAAAACATAACGCCGCGGCAGTTATTCTTTGCCATAACCATCCATCAGGTATTGCCGAGCCTAGCATTGCTGATAAACAGATCACTGACAAAATAATTAATGTACTTACCATGATTGATGTTCGTGTACTTGATCACTGTATTGTGGCTGATAATCAATGCTATTCGTTTGCAGAAAATGGTCAATTGTGAATGATTTTTTGGTTAAAAAGTTTATTAAGGTTTTGTTGATATCAACCGATAATGTTAATAATGTGTCGAATTGATATATTTTTTAAGGTGTTTTCTTGCTTATTTATATATCTACGTTAATTTATAAGTATACGGTTATATACAGTAGCCCACTGTACAAGAGGTTGTATGTCAGAAGTTAATAATGTGCAAAATGAAAGTGAACGCCGTCAACATGAACGTGTTGATATGAACGAAGAGCCAATTGATATTATTTGGAAAGATATTATTGGTACCGAACATCAGAAAAAAATTACTTGTTTAGATTTCTCGCGCGGTGGCGTAAGAGCGCGTTGTGATCAAGAAATACCACTGAATACTGAAGCAACGGTAGTTTTTAAAGCAGCGGCTCCTAATAGTCAACGTTTAAATGGGCGTATTTTACGCTGCATTGAACAAGCTTGTGGTTCATTTCAAATAGCTTTGCAAATTGCCCATTAATACCACATCAAAATAAAGAATTGTTTAATATTTGCACTCAATTGCTTCCTGCTAATACGGTAAAACAGTCATTAAACGCACAATATGTTGATGTTTTACCGTTTCATGTTTAAAAATACTCGCTAAAATGAACGTTAATTGATCAATTTGTTTGTTTTTTTATAATCATCTTTTATTTTTAATTATTTTATCCTATTGATTAATAATGACTTTTATTAAATTTAAGTTGTTTTCATACTTTAATCATATAAAGGCTAGTAATAAACTTTTAGTTTCACTATAATATGCCACCTTTTTCAGGATCCCGCGGCGACGGCCTTGGGAAATAGCTCGAGCTGAA
>JALZUE010000142.1 GCA_023301705.1 Alteromonadaceae bacterium
TTGCTCTGGAAGTGCTGTTGCTAATGAAGGTTCAACTTTCGCATTTTCAATGACAATTAATGAGTCAGGGTTAATGACGCTGTTAAAGTCTTCAGCTGCTGCCGGGTTTGCTACAGTGAATAGGCGGTCATACAAGCGAACTTCTGCGGTTAAGCTTTGTGCTGCACTTACCCAATGAATAACACCTTTAGGTTTAGTACCGTCTGTAGGGTTTTTACCTAATGTTTCAGGGTCGTAATTACAATATACAGTAGTGACATTACCTGCTTCATCTTTATCACAACGTGTGGCAGCAACCACATAAGCGCCACGTAAACGTACCGCTTTATCAATGACTAAACGTTTATATTTTTTATTCGCTTCTTCACGAAAATCTTCCGCTTCAATATAAAGTTCACGGCTAAATGGCACAATACGTGTACCTTGTGATTCATCACTTGGATGATTTTTTACCGTCAATTCTTCCACGGTAATATCATCGTAATTTTCAATCACGAGCTTAATCGGATCAAGCACTGCCATTGCGCGAGGTGCATTATCGTTAAGATCTTCACGAATACAAGCTTCTAACACCCCCATTTCAACTGTGTTATCCATTTTAGTAACGCCAATACGCTTAGCAAATTCACGTAACGAATTAGGTGTGTAACCACTTCGACGAAATGCTGCAATGGTTGGCATGCGAGGGTCGTCCCAACCATTCACAAGGTTTTCGTCAACTAAGGTATGTAATTTACGTTTACTCATCACCGTATATTCTAAATTTAAACGTGAAAACTCATACTGGCGAGGCACTACTTCAATAGTAATATTTTCAAGTACCCAATCATACAAACGACGATTATCTTGAAACTCTAGCGTACATAATGAATGAGTAATACCTTCAATAGCATCAGAAATACAATGGGTAAAATCGTACATTGGGTATATACACCACTTGTTACCAGTTTGGTGATGATCAGCAAAGCGAATACGGTAAATAATTGGGTCGCGCATACACATAAAGCTTGACGCCATGTCTATTTTTGCACGTAAGGCACACTCTCCTTCTTTATATTCACCTTGCTTCATTTTTTCAAATAACGCTAAGTTTTCTTCAATTGATGTATTTCTGTAAGGGCTATCTTTACCAGGTTTAGTTAATGTACCTCGGTATTCTCGTGTTTCATCGCCATTTAAAAAACACACATACGCTAAACCTTTTTCAATTAATTCAACCGCATAAGTATAAAGTTGATCGAAATAGTTAGATGAATAGCGAATATCACCAGACCACTCAAAGCCTAGCCATTGAACATCTTTTTGAATTGAATTGACGTAATCAATATCTTCTTTTTCTGGGTTGGTATCGTCAAAACGTAAATTACATAAACCGTTGTAATCTTGTGCAACACCAAAATTTAAACAAATTGATTTAGCATGACCAATATGTAAAAAACCGTTAGGTTCAGGGGGGAAACGAGTTTGAATGCTACTATGTTTGCCTTCACTAAGATCTGTATCAATAATTTGGCGAATAAAATTAGTTGGGCGAATTTCAGTATCTGACATTCAATAAACCTCTGAGGTGATATAAGAATAATTAATTTTATTATAACAACAGATGTATAGGTCGAATAGCAGCTAACGCATTATTTATTCAATTCTTTTAAAGAATTAATCTGTATATAAATAAAAACAGCTATGAATGTCTTAAGCAACACAATAGTAATGAAATAGTGTTTTCAGTTTTGTTTATTCTTTGTCTTTAGTAAACAGCTACCCAAACATAATGCTATGTTATAACATAACGGCATTACGTTATGTGATATTTCCTACAAAGCTCAACGGAACAAAAAAATGAGTACATTAACCGCAATACAAGAAATAGATCCAACAAAAACTATTATTCGACGCCCATCAATTAAAGATGAGCCAACAGTACTTGCTGATATTTATCAAAAAGAAACAAATATTACTATTTGGCAGCGCCAGCTTCCCAATAATTTAATACATGCAGTAACTGAATTTATTGATAGCCGTTCAAATAAAGCAACGGTTTTAGCAGTAAGCCCAACAACAACGTATGAAGTGCTTAGCGAAGAGTTTGGCACATCAAGCGTTGTAAAAACACTAAGTGATGACATCGCTGTATTAGTTGATATGTTTTGTTGTTTATTTGATCTTAAACGTGCTGGTTTACGACTCACCATTTTAGAGCAGGCGATGTGCCCCCGTTTTCATGTTGATCGTATTCCTTGTCGCTTAGTCACCACCTATAAAGGCATTGCCACACAGTGGCTTGATCATAATAAAACAGATCGAACTAAATTAGGCGCAGGCAACTTAGGAAAGCCAGATGAAATATCTGGCCTTTTTAAAAACACAAACGATATTAATCAATTAACCGAAGGTGACGTTGCGTTATTAAAAGGTGAAAACTGGGATGACGACGATGGTACTGGGTTAGTTCATCGCTCTCCACCTGTGGTTGCAGGTGAACGCAGGTTACTGTTAACACTAGATTTTATCGACTAACTATCAATATTAATTAACTATATTGATTAACTGTAATGATTAACTATAGAGAAAGCTTAACTACATGAATCACCCATATTTCTTCGAATTAGAAGATCACGATCCTAACAAACCTATTCCCTTGGCAGAGGTAATTGAGCAATTAGCCTTTAATGAAAAGGGGTTAATGCCTGTCATTACTCAAGATGCTATCAGCAAAAATATATTGATGTTTGCTTGGATCAACAAAACTGCCTTATTACACACCATTGAAACTAAACGTATGACCTACTGGTCAAGAAGTCGTCAAAACTTATGGATAAAAGGCGAATCAAGCGGTCACGCTCAAGCACTCAAAACGATGTCTTTTGACTGCGACGGTGACGTTATTTTATGCCAAGTAGAGCAAACAGGCGCTGCTTGTCATACAGGTAGAAATAGCTGTTTTTATTTGCGTGTTAACTTAAATGAATATGAAGTTAATGTAGAAAAAGGTGTAGTGAAATGAATAAATCAATTGTCATTAAAAATGCAAAAATAGTTAATGATGGTAAAGTGTTTCATGGTGATATAAAAATAGAAGGCCAACGTTTTTCATGTATTGATACGCATATTACCACGACCGAACATGATACCGTTATTGATGCACAAGGTAAGTTTTTATTACCCGGTATGATTGACGACCAAGTACATTTTCGTGAACCAGGTTTAACACATAAAGGTACAATCGCTAGTGAATCAAGAGCTGCTGTTGCTGGCGGCATTACAAGTTATATGGAAATGCCAAATGTAAACCCTGCAACGACAACGATTGAAGCGCTTGAAAAAAAATTCGATATCGCAAATAAAGGCTCATTAGCGAATTATTCATTTTATTTAGGTGCAACCGAAGATAACCTTGAGCAAATTAAATTACTTGATCCTAAAAAGCACTGTGGCGTTAAAGTATTTATGGGTGCCTCAACAGGTAATTTATTAGTAGAAAATCCTGTTGCACTAGAGGGTATTTTCCGCGACAGCCCAACCTTAATTGTTACTCATTGTGAAAGTGGCGATGTAATTGCTGAAAACCTTGCCCAAATCACACAACAAAATTATATTCCTGTTATTAATGATCACCCAAAAATACGTGATGCAAAAGCCTGTTATGCATCATCATCATATGCGGTATCGTTAGCCAAGAAATATCAAAGTCAATTACATGTACTTCACATAACGACAGAGAAAGAGTTAAGTTTATTTGAAGCAGGTCCAATAGAAAATAAACGCATTACAGCAGAAGCCTGTGTTCATCATTTATGGTTTAGTGAAAATGATTACACATCGCTAGGTAATCAAATTAAGTGTAACCCGGCCATAAAATCATCAGCTGATAGAGATGCATTAATACAAGCGGTTAAGAATAATCAAATAGACATTATTGCCACCGATCATGCACCGCACACGTGGCAAGAAAAACAAGTGGATTACAACCAAGCACCTGCAGGGTTGCCGTTAGTTGAACATGCCCTGTTAAGCTTATTTGATCATGTGAAACATGAGCGTTTCAGTATCACTCAAGTTGTTGAAAAAACAGCTCATAACCCTGCAAAACGTTATGCAATAAAAGATCGAGGTTATATTAAAACCGGCTATTTTGCTGATTTTATATTAGTAGACATGAACAAACCTACACCGGTTAGTCATGAGAATTGTCGTTACCTTTGCGGTTGGACACCATTTAATCAACATGAATTTTCATCAAGTATTGAAGGCACTTGGGTAAACGGTCAACAAGTTTTTGATGGTAATAACATTATTGAGTTATCAGGTAATTCAAAACGATTAGAGTTCAATCGTTAAATATATCAATAAACATCTGAAGTAGCTTTTAACAACATAAAAAAAGTTAAAAGCTATTTTAATAAATCGAACTTCACTAACTAAGCAACTAAGTAAGAATATATGCTTAATGGTATATTTCACCAAAAAGCTCTAATTGCGCCATGTAAATTCTGACATCTAATTCCAGTTGATGATAATTAGGCATCATATGCTGGCATAACTTGTAAAACGCTTTGTTATGATCTTTTTCTTTAACGTGTGCCAATTCATGCACCACAATCATTTCTAAAAATTCTTCAGGCACCTTTTTAAACATTGCTGAAATTCGTATTTCATTTTTACTTTTAAGCTTACTACCTTGGATACGAGAAATAAAAGTGTGCGTACCTAAAGCATTTTTGACTACATGCAACTTATCATCAAAGCATACCTTACTGATGGGTGCAGATTTTTTCAGGTATTGATTTTTAAGTGTCATTACATAATTTCTTAACGATTTATCACTATTAAACTGATGGCTATTGTTATATTTAGACAACAGGTACTTTTCAAGTAACTTGTTGTCAATCATTTGATTAATATGATTTTGAATGTCGTGTGAGTAAGATAAAAAGTAATTCATTTAAAAATTGCAATAAAAACTAAAAAAATAGAATATTTCAACTATTATAATAAAGCAGTATAAAAAAAACACTGATTATTAACAACATAAGGAAAGCAATGTCTGAAATTATTTTTCAATGGTATACACAATCTCCTGATCTAGATAAATTGATTGATGGTGTAGATAGAGCATTGAATCATTCATGTAAAAGTTTACTTATATTGGCATGTGATGATAATAAAATTGAGACAGAAGTTTACAATACATTTTTAATGTCATTGAGTATGCCTATTTGTGGTGGCATATATCCTAAATTAACGTTTGATAACCTACTAATGAGTACAGGCTTTATTGTCATTGGCTTTAAAGATGAACTTCAAATACATAACTTTTTATCTATTAGCCAACGCTCAAAAGAAGAAGATACAATAGAATTAGAAATAGAACTCTATACTACCCCTTCAATTCAATCTTATTTTATATTTTACGATACTTTTACCTCAAATTCTGAAATCTTTATAGATACACTATTTTATAGTTTAGGAAATGTTCAAGTAATAGGTGGTGGTGCAGGTTCATTAAGCCTTACCCAGAAACCTTGCTTATTTTCTAACGATGGCTTATTGCAAGATGCCTGTCAGTTAGTTTCAATAGATACGCCACTACACCTGAACGTATCTCATGGTTGGAAAACATTTAAAGGACCTTATTTAGTAACCGATTCTGATAAAAAGAAGTTATACACCCTGAACTATAAGCCAGCTATCAATGTTTATAAGCAAGCGATAGAAAGTACTAATCAATATACACTTAATGATGATAATTTTTTTTCTGTTGCCAATCGTTTCCCATTAGGAATTCAGGGCGCTGGAACAGAGATACTGGTAAGAGACATCTTTAAAAAAGAACAAAACTATTTAGAGTGTGTAGGAGATATTCCAATTAACTCTATGATTTATGTTTTAACTGGTGATGAACACAGCCTAACTTCTGCGATAAAAAATAATAGTGAAATTAACAAACATTCATTACCCGATGTGATCAACAGCTTATTTATGGTTAACTGTGTTAGCCGATATTTATATTTAGAAGAGTATTTTCATGTAGAACTTGAAGGTATTCTTAAAAAGTACCCTTCAAAACATAAAATGTTTGGCGTATTGTCTATGGGCGAAGTCACTAATAGTTACAGTGGTGCTATTAAGTTATTAAATAGAACTACCGTATTGGGTGGGTTCTAATGAACCAAGCGCTTTTCCTAATCTCTCTGCAACATGAGCTATCAATGTCGATGGGTGCAGAATTACAACTTGAAGAAATGTTAAGTACTTTTCTTAAAGTATGTTTAAAACGCGTTCACCTCAGCAGTTGCCATATCTATTTACACCATAACGAACATAATATGCCAATTAAAGTTGATGATAAGACACTACATAAAGTAGATCACTTCATCAGTATCCCTAAGCGATTTAATGGAAACCTATGGCAAAAAAACAACCAATTAAAACAATTCATTAATGTATTAAATAGAAATATAAATAAAATTTATATACAAAAAAAGATTCAAAATGAATATTTTCATGCATTCAAGCTGCCTGAACATGGTTTTTTAATTTGGCACTCTCAATATCCTCTCATTTTTGATGTTAAAAAAGCCATCATACCAATGCTCTCTAAATTATCGAGAAATTGTTACTCATGTATTGTTCATGATGAGCTTTCATATGCATTAAAAGCCAAGCAAGATGCCGAAGATACTATTGCACATCAAGCGATACATGATGGTTTAACGAACCTTTATAATCGTGAATACATCAACAGCGTGATTAATAATATGTTTGTATCATCTTCACAAACAAAAACATTGAACGGCATAATATTTATTGATTTAAATAAATTTAAATCAATAAATGATACGATGGGTCATGCTGTTGGAGATCAAATACTAATCACTGTAGCTAAACGTTTACGTTCATTAACTAACCAACATATTAAAGCGGCTCGCTTTGGTGGTGATGAATTTATTATAGTGATGAGTGACCTTTCTTCGGATAAAAATATCGCTATTAAAACCGTAGAAGAATGTGTACATGCAATCAATCAACGTTTTAAAAAATCTATTTTAGTTGATACTTCTACCTATAATATTGCTCTAAGTTTAGGCTATTGTTTATTTCCTGATATTGCAAAAACAACATTCGACGCAGTCACTTTTTCAGATATTGCAATGTATGAAGCTAAGAGAACAAAAATATCAACAGGGCTTGCTTATAAGCCAGAAATGTCTGAACGCTTATTTCTTAAAGAAGCTTATGTGAGAGAAATTAAACACGGTTTGCTACATAATGAATTTATGTTGCATTACCAACCTCAATATAATGATAAACACCAAATTATTGGTGCTGAAGCTTTGCTGCGCTGGAATAACCCTAAAAGAGAATATGTTTCTCCAGAAGTGTATATTCCTATTGCAGAAGAAAGTAACCTTATTATTGAAATTGGTAACTGGGTAATCGAACAGGCATGTAAAGATATACAAACTATTGAACAGTTACCCATCATTGATACATTTGAAAACATTGCTATTAATGTAAGCCCCAAACAATTAATTGATAAAAACTTTAGTAAAAACCTTTTATCACAAGTAAACGCTAAAGATATATTACCTAAACATTTAAATATTGAAATTACTGAAGGTCTACTGATAGAAAGCTTTCAAGAAACTATTGATACTATGTTATCCCTTCAGGGCTTTGGCATAGACTGTTCTCTTGACGACTTTGGTACCGGTTATTCATCTTTAACTTATTTAAAACGTATACCTGCAACACTCATTAAAATAGATAGGTCTTTTGTCACAAATATACATCTTGAAAGTGAAAATACGGCTATTGCAGACATGATTATTACATTAGGTAAAAGCTTAAAAAAAGGCGTATTAGCAGAAGGTGTTGAAACCGAAGAAGAGTTAGACTGCTTAAAAGGCTTAGGCTGTAAAAAGTACCAAGGCTATTACTTTAATAAACCAATGCCTTTTAATGAATTTTTAGACTTATTGATAAAGCAATAATTACGTATTTCGTATTTACGTATTTTTTTAAAAAGTAGTCTAATAGTTGTTTTTAAAGACCTGTTTAATTAATCAAAACTAGTTTTTTGGTAAGAAATACTCAACTATACGGTCTAATAAGGTAATAACACTTATTAACAAACACCATATATTGAGGATTAATATGAATATTGTTTGCCAGCATTGCTTTACGACTAACCGAGTTCCTGATGATAAAGATCATTCAGAAGCTTCATGTGGAAAGTGCCAACAAAAAGTATACTCATCAAAGCCTGTCGATTTAGACAATAGTAATTTTTATTCTTATATTGAAAATAACGACATGCCTATTGTTGTAGATTTTTGGGCAAGTTGGTGTGGCCCTTGTCAAAATATGGCACCTGTTTACAATAAAGTAGCAGAACATTCTAGTGCTTTGTTGTTTGCTAAAGTCAATACAGAAAAGGCGCAACAAATATCTGCTGATGCTGCAATAAGAAGCCTGCCAACATTAATATTTTTCTATAAAGGCGAAGAGCTCGATCGTATTTCTGGTGGTCTAAATGAAATGCAAATGAAACAATGGCTGATTAAAAATGTACAAAAAGTATCAGAATAAATA
>JALZUE010000143.1 GCA_023301705.1 Alteromonadaceae bacterium
AACTTCACCACCAATTTTACGTTAGCCCCAGCGCTATTAAACCAAGTACAAACCACCAACAACACCTTGGCTGCGTTAGCTGGCGAACCTGAATTCATTAACGCTGGCGTACAAAATGTAACCGCAGACGACTATGATGTAGCGATTGGCCGAATGGAGGCCGGTGTCGCTAATACAATGCTCGCCAACCCTGAAGAAATTTGCTACCTAGCCGCCGAAACGAGCTCGACATGCCAACTACTTGACTTTAGCAGCATTGGCGGCCCAACCACTCCCGTAATGTTTCAAGCCCTACAAAGCGCTGTGAATATCACTGGCCATGATACTACCTGTCAAGGGCCAAGCTTTGCCAATGGTTGTTTTTCATCTACTCCGATCTCAGTTGCCTCAAACATCACGTTTATCGGAAATAATGGCGGTTTTTTACGTCGCTGCGATACATCAACATCAACCACCACGTTTATTTTCGACGAAGACCGTTTCCGTAATGCTGAACGTAACCATACCGGTGAACAAGCGTCTGTATTTGCCTTTGGTGAAGCCTTCACGACACCAGTCACACTTACCAGTGCGCAAGTCTCAATCATTGGCCGTGTGGCTAAATTTTCTTGGGATACCAGCGCTGAAACATTCAATCTTGGTTTTAACCTATGGGGTGAAACACCACAGGGCTGGGTCCAGTTAAATCGCAAATTAATTGCCAGTGATGACGCTAATACCGATCAATCTCAATCGTATACTTCAAGCTTACGCCTAAGCCGCAGCCAAGCGAGTGAAATTAGCAAGTTCGGTATATCCAGTGTTGATAGCACGGGTTACGAAGAGTTTTACGGCCCATTCGCTGAAGGTGAAGTCTACGGCGAAGAAGCCAACAACGAGCCTGTAGACTGGACCGCTACGCGTACCGAATTTGAACAATCAATGCGTGACCGTGGTTTTGTTAAAATCAAAAACCGCTGGTTTCGCTTTTCAGACCGCTCACTGGAAGCATTACAACAACGCAATTTAGGTGTTGATAAAAGCATATTTAACCTAACCGTTGATGCTCCAGGCATCCACAACATTAATGCCAGTCAGTTGATTGCATTAGACCCTCGCTGGAATCGTATTCGCCTCAACCGAATTGCCTTAACCTTGAATGGTACGCCTGTACAAAGACATATCATCAGTGATGATAACCGTCTTGATGCCAGTGATCGTATCGTCTTTAATGCCAGTGATGTCACCGGCCAAGACACGCCATTTATTGACAACTACACCTACCGTTTAGGCATCGATCGACTCAAATCGTTAGACGCAGACATTTATGATGCCAGTGATACTGACAGTCAAGATTTAAGCAATGACGCACTTATTTCACAAACTCTGACTGAGCGTAAAGAGCATTCACAAATTCTAACCACCGGTGACCCTTGGTACGACGCGCGATTACTTTCAACGGGTAACGTGGCATCAGTGAATTACACCACAGACTTTGATTACCCAATCAACGAAGCGCTTGAAAGCAAACTCGATGTTGTCTTGTTTGGTAGCCTTGATTTTCCTGGAGATGGTGATGATCACCACATTCAAATTACGGTAAATGACCAGCTCATTGATGATCAACGCTTTGATGGCTTAACCGCTTATCGTCAACAGTTAACATTACCCGCGGGCCTTGTTAAAACATCAGGCAATACCGTTACTGTTAGTGTGATTGGCGATACGGGCTTTTTTGCCGATGTCGTGTTAGTTGATGAACTTATTCTCTCTGCCCCATCGGCTTTATTGTCTGATGATAATCGCTCATTTGATTTTGCACATGAAGAGGACGTTGATGGGTTTCATATCAGCAATATCAACACAGCAACAAACGAGGTCTACGCCTACACCAATACTGGACTTTTCTCACGCATTGAATTCAAGAGCACAGATGATTCAATTGAATTCACCAGCTTGCCATTTGAGAATTCAAACAGTAACAACGCCACGCTTCGTTACACTGTCGCCGACAGTTCAACATGGCCAACACCGAACTTAAGTCTAACGTCTGGCCAAGACCTGCATTCACAAGAAAGTGATTACGTGATTATTGCTCATCCAAGCTTTATTGGTGATGAGCTTGCCGAGTTTGTGGCTTTTAAACAAGACCTTGGCTATAACGTGAAAGTGGTTGATTGGCTTGAAATCGTCAACACTTATGGCTATGGCAACAATACACCTTCGGCGCTTAACAACTTTTTAAATGCAGCCAATAACCTACACACAACAGATAATGTATTAATCGTGGGTGGTCACACCTACGATTACTTTGGCATTACTGGCGACGATATTGTGAACTTTATTCCGGCTCATTATCGATCAGTCAGTTTGTTTGAATACACCGCTACCGATAATCCTTACGCAGACCTTAATGGTGATAATTTACCTGAAATTGCGATTGGTCGTTGGCCTGTTCGCAGTATCAGTGATTTACAAACCATCATTAAAAAAACCAAAGACTGGCATCAAAACCGTGAAGACAATCAACATCAAACGGCCTACCTAGTTGCTCAAGCAACTGATGGTCAAAATTTAGACTTTACCGAGCAATTAAATTCACAAGTCAAAAGACCGCTCAATACCTTAACTGAAATCGACAGCATCAACCTATTAAGCCTTGATCAATTACCAAGCGGTGTTAGTGATGTGGTGAACTTTACCCGTACTGAGCTAGCGAACCAAATCAATAACGGTACCGATTTAATTAGCTTCTCAGGTCACGGCAGCCCAACTGCATGGGGCTTTCAGAACATCATTAACACTAATTTTATTAAAGAGTTAGATAACCAAGGTGAGCCTGTACTGCTTATGCCTCTGGCGTGTTACATCACTCATTATGAAAGTGTCTCTACCAATACACTGGCACATCAATGGTTATTTGCAGGTGACATAGGTGCCGCTGCCATTCATGGTGCATCTGTTTTAGGTGAGTATCGTGAAAATGGTTTATTTGCTGAGCGTTATCTCAAAGAATCAAAAGACAGCAACACCGTTGGCGAGGCTATAAGGAAAGCCAAACAAAAAGTAGGTAGTAACAACGAAATACTACATAACTGGATATT
>JALZUE010000144.1 GCA_023301705.1 Alteromonadaceae bacterium
TACATGATCGCGTTGTTTTATCTTTAGGAGAGGGAAAGTTTAAATCGATTATTGTTGATGTTGGCCGATACGGTGATAAAAACGTAGAAATTTTAAGCGGTTTAAACATAGGTGAAAAAATTGTCAGCTCTGCGCAGTTTTTATTAGATTCTGAATCGAGTAAAACATCAGACTTTAAGCGAATTGATCAGCCAAGCAATCAAAAAACAGTCAGTAGTATCGGTATAGTTAATTCGATTAATAATACGATGAAAAATAAAAGAATCATTAATATTCGTTATAACTTGATTGAACAGTCGAATATGGCAGTAAACAAACCGACAAACACGCCAGTTAAAACACAGAATTTCATGCTTACTCATAATGTTGATATACAGAATGTTCATGTGGGTATGTTGGTTGATTTTACTTTTGAGCATAATGATGGAGTTGATCTTATTACTCGTATTTCTGAGCGTATGAAAGCGAGTATGGGAAACTTTAGTGAAGGTGTAACTAAAACCAACGGTCAGTCATTATGATTAATGCCATTATTCGATGGTCGATCGTAAACCGGCTTTTAGTCATGTTAGCTACGTTACTTCTTATTGTAGTTGGCCTGTATTCTATGACAAAAACATCAATAGATGCGTTGCCAGACTTATCTGATGTACAAGTGATTATTAAAACTAACTATCCAGGCCAAGCGCCGCAAGTGGTTGAAGACCAAGTTACTTATCCAATAACTACAGCAATGCTATCAGTGCCGGGTGCTGTTACTGTTAGGGGGTTCTCATTCTTTGGTGACTCTTATGTCTATGTTATTTTTGATGAAAATACTGATGTGTACTGGGCACGTTCGCGAGTTTTAGAGTATTTAAATCAAGTTTCTGCTCATTTACCTACTGATGTAATACCACAATTAGGGCCAGATGCTTCTGGTGTTGGTTGGGTATACTTATATGCTTTAATTGATAAAACAGGTCAGCATGATTTAAGTCAATTAAGAAGTATACAAGACTGGTTTTTAACGTATGAATTACAAACAGTTGCTGGTGTGTCTGAAGTAACAACATTAGGCGGGCTTGTTAAGCAGTATCAAATTGATGTTGACCCTCAAAAGCTTAGTGTTTTTAACATTCCATTATCACACATTCAACACGCAATAAAACAGGCAAATCAAGAGCTTGGTGCCTCAGTCATTGAATTGGCTGAAGCTGAATATATGGTGCGAGCCACCGGTTACATTAACAGTATTAAAGATCTTGAAAATATTCCTTTAGGGGTGAATAACCAAGGCGTACCGCTGTTATTAAAAGATATTGCAAACATTCATATCGGTTCGCAAATGCGCCGAGGCATTGCTGAGCTTAATGGTGAAGGTGAAACTGTTGGTGGTATTATTGTTATGCGGTACGGTGAAAATGCTCAAGAAGTGATTCGTGGCGTAAAAGAAAAACTTGAGCAACTGAAAAAAAGCTTGCCTGAGGGCGTTGAAATAATACCTGTTTATGACAGATCAACATTAATTCATCGTGCGGTTGATAATCTTACCAGTAAGTTACTTGAAGAGTTTGCTGTAGTGGCTTTAGTGTGTGTGGTTTTTCTATTTCATTTACGCTCATCGTTAGTTGCTATTATTAGTTTACCTTTAGGTATTTTAGCTGCTTTTATTGTTATGCATATACAAGGATTAAATGCCAATATTATGTCATTAGGTGGTATTGCTATTGCGATTGGAGCAATGATTGATGGCGCGATTGTCATGATTGAAAATATGCATAAACATATGGAGAAAACGCCATTAACAAAGGCAAATAGATGGCAAGTCGTTCTTAATTCTACCACTGAAGTAGGGCCTGCATTATTTTTTAGTTTACTTATTATCACCGTTAGCTTTATTCCAGTGTTTACATTAGAAGCTCAAGAAGGGCGGATGTTTTCGCCATTGGCTTACACTAAAACGTATGCAATGGCAGCATCAGCTGCGTTAGCTATTACTGTAGTTCCCATATTAATGGGGTATTTCATTAGGGGAAAAGTACTAGCAGAACATAAAAACCCAGTAAATAAGTGCTTAACGTTTATATATATCCCAATACTGAAAACGATTTTAACGTTTCCTAAAACAACACTTATAACGGCTTGTTTTATTTTACTGTTAGGGCTTTACCCTATCAATAAAATAGGTAGTGAGTTTATACCTCCTCTTGATGAAGGTGATTTAATGTATATGCCAACTACGTATCCAGGTATATCAATAGGGCAGGCAAGGCAGTTATTACAACAAACTGATAAGCTGATAAAAACTATCCCCGAAGTTCATACTGTATTTGGCAAAGTCGGTAGAGCAGAAACAGCGACAGATCCGGCACCATTAACCATGGTAGAAACCTTTATTCAATTTAAACCCAAAAATCAGTGGCGAAAAGGCGTAACGTCTGAAAGTTTAAGACAAGAGCTTAATAGTTTAGTTAAGTTACCCGGTGTGACAAATGCTTGGGTTATGCCGATTAAAACACGTATTGATATGTTAGCAACTGGTATAAAAACGCCAGTAGGTATAAAAATAGCAGGGCCTGATTTAGCAACCATACAAGACATAGGTAAACAACTTGAAGTGATTTTATCGGATGTTTCAGGTACAACTTCGGTTTATTCTGAAAGGGTTGTCGGTGGGCGATATATAACTATTGATATTAATCGGTTATCAGCCGCTCGTTATGGTTTAAATATATTAGAAATACAACAAGTTATCTCTACAGCAATCGGTGGAATGAATATTACGAAAACCGTTGAAGGGCTAGAGCGTTATCCTGTTAACTTACGCTACCCGCAAGATTACCGTAATTCACCAGAACAACTAGCACTATTACCTATTGTAACACCTAACGGCCAGCATATAGCATTAGGAGATGTTGCACATATCTTGATTGAAGATGGCCCACATAGTATTAAATCAGAAAATGCTCGGCTTAATGGCTGGGCTTTAATAGATATTGATGGTGTTGACATTGGTTCGTACGTAGAGAATGCACAACAAGCATTGAATAATAAAATGGTGTTACCTCCTGGCTATTCAATTACATGGGCTGGGCAGTATGAATATATACAAAGAGCAAAAGACAAGCTGCTATTTGTTGTGCCTTTAACCCTGTTTATTATTGTTATTTTATTGTACTTAAGCTTTAGAAGTTTAATCGAAGTGGCTATTATTATGGGGACACTTCCTTTCGCTATGATTGGTAGTATTTGGTTAATTTATCTTAATAATTATAATTTTTCAGTTGCGGTAGGTGTAGGTTTTATCGCGTTAGCAGGTGTTGCAGTTGAAATTGGCGTGATTATGTTGATGTATTTAAATAAAGCGTATCAAGAAATGCTTATTAAACATAAAGCAAACAACCAATTAATCACAAAAGCTGACATATTTAAAGTAACGCTATATGGTGCAGGTTTGCGTATTCGACCTGTAATGATGACAACAACTGCTATTATTGTTGGCTTACTGCCTATTTTATATGGCAGCGGTACTGGTTCTGAAGTAATGAGTCGTATTGCAGCACCTATGGTTGGTGGAATGTTAAGTGCAGTCATTTTAACATTATTAATTTTACCCGTTGTATTTTATATATGGCGAACTTCATCAGTAAAGTAAAAGTACTGTGGGATAAAATCTAATAAAGTTGCTATAAATACTGATATTAATTTTGTATTACTTTTACTTCTTAAAGTTGATATGTTTATTAGCTTCTAACAAAATAAATTATTGCGTTTAGCTTCACATAAACATGATGGTCTTATTTTATAAGCGTTTGCATTAGCTATATATTCAAGTTAATACCTATTTCAAACTAATTGCTTATGTTATTATAAGAGTAATAATGCCTATTGATGATTTATCTGTTAACGTTAATTTTTATCAAATCTTAGTATATTCGTGTCAAATTATTTTACATCAATATACTGGCAGCTATCTAAGTTGTTGCTAAAAAAGGCTTTATAATTATGGTGCGTTATTTGCATTTATTTGATAATAATTTATTACTCATTAGTCATCGGGTATCAGAGGTAGTAGCAATGAAATTTAACTTTTTAAATATAGTACTCTTGGTTTTAGGTTTATCGTTAGGAGGCTCTGCTTTAGCAACGCCAATAATAGATACTGTTTCTTTTTCACAAACGTTAGATATAACTGAAACCCCTCAAAATTTTGAATTTAATATCGAATCAGACTTTGAGTTAATTGATACTATATCTTTGGATAGTGCTACGTTCTTTGTTAATGCAAGCGGTAATTTTAACAACAATGATGAAGTCCTTTTTCTTTTTGGTGGTGCTCTTGTTGTAAATGGTAACGGGGTTTTATTTAATGCTATTGATAACCTTGCAGAAACATCTTTTGAAAGTAGTACGATTGTAGAAAATGTAGATGTGGATTTTTCTGCAGAATTTTCACTTTCGCCTGATGATATTAAAGACACTTTAGATGTTATTTTGGTAGATGGTGGTTTCTTTATTGATGGCTTTACTTCTACTGGTGTAAATTCATTCCCTTTTATAAGTGTTGTTGGTTCAAATGCTGATTTTGTAGAAGTTGGTTTTAGGTTCAATATTGTTGATGCTTCTGAGCCTACTACATTAGCTATATTTGCATTAGGTTTAATAGGTTTAGCAGCGCGTAGATTAAAAAAAATCTAGTCACTATGTCTTTTGATTGAGTAGGTTTTGGGCTGATTTTTTTCAATTATCATCTATTCAATTAAGAGCAGTATCAAATTAAATGATTTAAAAAGGCATTACCCTTATTGGGTAATGCCTTTTTTAGTTTTATTGATTTACTCTAGCGTTAAAGGTTTAGTGATTAGGCTGTACTAACTATTGTACTGAAGGGCTATGTTTTTTGTGGTCAACTGCTTTATTGGTAAAAGTTCAGACGCTAAATTTTTACAGTATTGTATTAATACTTAAAAAATATGAGAGCGTAGTTTTTCGATACAAGAAATTGTTTGTTGTCAAAAAATTTTACAGTAAATACAACGTATTAATTAAAATAAGAATTAATACGTTGTATTTATTCTTATTTATTTTTGTGGTGTACTTTTTGCTGCATTGACTAATGCTAGGTTGAATAACTCAAGTTAGCTTTAATCTTTATTAAAATATAAGGTAGTAAAATGGAATTTAATTTTTTAAAAATATGGATAGTTATATTGGGTCTTTTGGTAAGTTGTATGTCGTCTGCAGTGATTATTGATTTTGAGGGCTTAGAGGTTTTTGGGGCCAATTTAAGTGATGAAGGAAGTGCTGTTGTTGAAGATGGTTTTATTATATCAACATCTGGCGCAAACGGTCTTTTTTCAATTAACAATGCAGATTTTCGTTTTATAGATACACCATCTCTTTTTAATAATACAGTTAATGGCACTACTATAATCGAAGCGGTTGATGGAAGTGCTTTTGATTTATTTAGTATTGATTTAGCAGAGTTAAATAGTGCCGCCATTGCCGATGTTACCTTTATACGTGACGGTGGTTTCTCTCAAACATTCACACTGGACGGTATTTTTGGTGAGTCTGAGACTTTCTTTTTTGATTCTGGTTTTTTAAATACTACCAGTGTTTCGTTTTTACAAGGCTCTCCTTTTCATCAGTTTGATAATATTGTGATTAATGTAGGTGTTTCTGAAGCTTCAGAGCCTACTACATTAGCTATATTTGCATTAGGCTTAATGGGTTTAGCAGCGCGTAGATTCAAAAAAACGCATAATAAAGAACAATAATTAATTGATATTAATATTTCTTTTGTTTTTTTTGAATTATTGATTGTCACTTAATATATTATTTTAAAAGGCATCTCATATATATGAGAT